>MIAO01000078.1 GCA_001829155.1 Spirochaetes bacterium GWB1_36_13
AACCCCTAACCCCTTATCCTTAAGTCTTTAAGGACAAGGGGGAGTCCTCCGTGATTTCATCCATGAAATCAAGTCGGACGGGGAAACCTCGTGTCCTGCGGGGGAAAAAATCAATAAAAATAACTCATACACAGCTTATTGAACACACTCAAATTAGGGAACAACGATCGTTATTCCCTACTCAACAACCGGCATAGGGGCGTATTTTTTCAATCCGGTTCCGGAACGGGATTCGATTGTGCTGTAGGTATTGTGATTCTGCTCAAATACGGGACGGGAAATGTCAAAATAGGTATATCTGAGATTGCTTCCGTCGGGGTAGCTGCTGTGCCCGTTCATGATCGGGTCGTCCCATGTGGAATCCACAATATGCCAGGCGCTGTCCCAGTAGGTTTCGTTCCAGGCGTGAAGACCGCAATCATTGCTTGAGTTGCAGGCAGTGCCCTGGATGTATTTGGTCTGGATTCCCGCTGCTCTTAAAAAAGATGCGTAGAGATTGGCGTATCCTTCACAGACTGCCAGCCCGTTCCCTAAAACGGTAAGAGCGTCCTGCGGTTTTCGGGTGACGAGAGAGTCAAAATCATATTGAAGGTATTTTACTATCCAGTCATGAATCGCTTTCGCTTTGTGATAATCTCCCGCAATTCCGTTTGTAATTTCTTTTGCTTTGGCAATGATGGAAGGGTGGAAAGCCTGAATGCTGGGAGAGGGAAGAAGGTATCTGAAATCACGGGTACTGGTATTGATGACAGTAAAGCTTACAGCCTGATAAAGAAGGCCGTTGTTTGGCACATAGAGTTTGATAGTATAATCCCCCTGTCCATAACGAAGATAAACAGGAATGGAAAAACTTCCGCTTGGAATTGAGGTGTATTCATAATAATTGGAAGTTCCGGGGATATTGTAGTAAACATAAAGCAAAGAAAGGGAAGAGCTTCCTTTCAGATAAAAAAAAGTGTCGGCTTTGATTTTAGTTTTAACCGGTTCTGTGATACTCAGGCTGGAAGAATAAGTGGAATAAACAGAAAGGCTGGTTTGTGAATCATTGGCAATAAATCCAGAGACAGGATATCCCCCGATTTTTTCTTCGGGAATGGTTTCTCCGTTGATCACAGTATTCGAGTCTCCGCTGGATGAAGGAACATCTTTTTTGCAAGCTGAAAAAACGGCAAAGACCAAGAATAAAAGTGTTAAATTTTTAAGCATTTGAAATATCCTGTTTTTATAAGATTTTGGTGTATTAAAATAAATATAACAAATTTAATTTGAGGTTTGTTTGAAAAAATAAGATTTTTTTTTAAATTTATAGTCAAATGTTTGGATTTTAAATGGAGTTTTTTGATGGGAAAAAATATTGTAGAAAAAATACTGGATGCACATAGAGTGGAAGGAGAATCTTCGAAAGGGAAAGAGGTCGGGATTAAGATTGACCAGACTTTGACCCAGGATGCGACCGGAACCATGGTTTATCTCCAGCTGGAAGCGATTGGAATAGATAAGATTAAGACAGAGCTTTCTGTTTCTTATGTGGATCATAATACGCTTCAAGACGGATTTGAAAATGCGGATGATCATAAGTACCTGATGAGTGTGGCGAAAAAATTCGGCATTGTTTATTCAAAGGCAGGAAATGGGATCTGCCATCAGGTGCATGTTGAACGCTTCGGGATACCGGGTAAAACTCTTTTGGGTTCGGACAGCCACACCCCTACCGGAGGCGGGATCGGAATGATCGCAATCGGGGCAGGGGGGCTGGATGTAGCGTCAGCTATTGCGGGAAGTCCTTTTTATCTGACCTATCCGAAAGTCATTCAGGTAAAGCTCAAAGGAAAACTCGCTCCTTTTGTTTCAGCCAAAGATGTGATTTTAAAACTCCTTCAAATCCTTTCGACCAAAGGAAATGTGGGGTTTGTGGTAGAATACGGGGGAGAAGGAGTGAAAACTCTTTCTGTCCCTGAAAGAGCCACTATCACTAATATGGGAGCAGAGCTGGGAGTGACCACTTCGATTTTCCCGTCAGATGAAATTACTAAAGAATTCATGAAAGCCCAGGGGCGTGAAAAAGATTTTATGGAACTGAAATCGGATGCTGATGCTTTTTATGATAAAACCATAGAAATCAATCTTTCGGAATTGGAGCCGATGATCGCTCTTCCCCATTCCCCCGATAATATAAAAACTGTCCGGGAAGCGGCGGGAATGAAAGTGGATCAGATTTTGATCGGAAGCTGTACCAATGGATCCTACCGGGATATGGTGATTACGGCTGGGATGCTTCAGGGCAAAAAAGCGGATCCTGAAGTCAGTTTTGGAATTGCGCCCGGATCACGGCAGGTTTTTGAAATGATTTCAAAAGAAGGCTTACTGGCGAATATGATCCAGTCCGGGGCAAGAATTTTAGAATCGGTGTGTGGTTTTTGTATCGGAGCAGGACAGGCTCCTTCCAGCAATGGGGTGAGTATCCGCACCAATAACCGGAATTTTAAAGGAAGAAGCGGTACGGAGGATGCAGGAATTTATCTGGTCAGCCCTGAAACAGCGGTTGCCTGTGCTTTGACAGGAAAAATCACAGACCCCAGAGATTTAAAAATAGCGTATCCGAAGTTTAAAATGCCGAAAAAGTTTTTTTATGACGACACTGAATTTATTTTTTCAAAAGGCAGCCCCGAAGAAACGGTTTTAAGGGGGCCGAATATCGGCAATCCGCCTGTTAATCAGGTATATCCTAAAGAATTAAAAGGAACTGTCGCGATCAAGGTAGGGGATAAAATCACAACCGACCATATCATGCCTGCGGGAAGCCGGCTGAAATACCGGTCTAATATTGAAAAATACGCTTCCTTTGTTTTTGAGGGAGTTGATCCGAGTTTTTCATCCCGGGCAAAAACAAACAAGGAAAAGGGCATCGACAATATAATTGTCGGGGGGCTTTCCTATGGGCAGGGTTCTTCCAGAGAGCATGCGGCGATGTGTCCTTCGTATCTGGGAGTGAAAATGGTAATCTCAAAATCTTTTGAAAGAATCCATACCGACAATCTGATCAATTTCGGAATTGTTCCGGCTGTTTTTAAAAATGAAGCGGATTATGATAAAATGGAAGCGTCAGACCAGATTTCTGTAGCTGATATCCGGGAGCAGATTGAAAAAGGAAGCGTGATTCTGGCAAAAAATGAAACCAAGAATTTTTCCTTCGAATTGAAAATAGAGCTTTCTTTAAGACAGAAAAAAATTATTTTATCCGGGGGAAAACTGAATTTTATTAAAAAATCAGTCCGATAAAAGAGATAAGCGGTGGAATTAGGAAATTTTAGTTAAATATCTTAAATTTATACCGATGAGATAACTATAATTTTAATTTTAAAAGAAGGAAATGCTATGAAATCATTCGGAAAGAAAATAAAAGGGATATTCTACTATAAAACGACTTTTATGATGATTCCCCATTCTGAAAAAAGTATTTTCAGTTTTCATCTTTCAAACCTGAATGTTTTCATAGTTTCGTCTCTTTTTATTGTCCTGACATCCTTCGGAATCTTTCTCAATTTTAAAATGAAAGAAAGAAAAGAAGATTTTGAATACTATTATCAGGAAAATATCTATTACAAAAAACAGATTCACAGCATTGATAAAATGATTCCAAATATTAAAAAATCCCAAAGCGATCTTTCGGGAAAACTGGATAAGGTTTTTGGTCTTCTGGGAGTTTCTGCTGAGCATCAGCTTGATAATGAGTCTGTTTTGGATAAAAATATTACCGTTTCTGTTTTGGATAATCTGGAACTGAAAATGGAAAGTATTGGAACTTATATTGAAAACTTTCAAAACCTTTTTCAAAAAATCCCATCTATCTTCCCTTTGGTTACCAGACGCTACTGGCTGACCTCGCCCTTTGGATACCGGATTCACCCGATTACCGGAAGAAAGGAAATGCACCCTGCTTTAGATATTGCCGCTTTCCCGGGGACTCCTATCCGGGCTACGGCCGACGGTTTCGTTGAATTTGCGGGATGGAGGGGAGGATACGGCAATGTGGTCTATCTTCAGCACATGGGAGGCTATACGGGTCGATATGCGCACATGCTGCGTGTGATCGCTGTCAAAGGGCACACTGTCAAAAAAGGCGAGATTATCGGTTATGTGGGTTCCACGGGTGTTTCCACAGGCTATCACCTCCACTATGAATTAAGGCTCAATGATGTTCCTGTGAATCCTCTTCATTATATCGCTCTTGAAAGATTCTGGAGATAAATTTGAAAAATACAAAGTATTTGATGATTATAGGAGGAGGCATCCTTCAGGTTCCTTTGATTCAAACCGCTTCGGCGATGAGTGTCAAAACAATCGTAACCGATTATGATCCCAATGCTTATGGACTGAAAATAGCGGATTATCCTACTTTGATGAGCACCCGGGATGTGGACGGGACAGTGAGGATCGCGAAAGAAATCTCAAAAAAAATACCAATTCACGGCGTGATGACCGTGGGAACAGACGCTTCAAAAACAGTCGCGGCGGTGGCCAATGCTTTGGGCTTGCCCGGGATTAAATTTGAAGATGCGGAATGCGCTACCAATAAAATTAAAATGCGGACCCGTTTCAAACAGTTTCAGGTGCCCTGCCCTGATTTTGCGGGTGTGTGGACCTATAAAGAGGCTTTGGATGCTTTTGATAAACTGTCTCAACCCCTTGTGGTAAAGCCTGCTGACAATATGGGTGCCAGAGGGGTGAGGCGGATTGATTCCAAAGAAGAGCTTTCAGCGGCCTTTGAATCGGCCAAGGCAAACTCTCCATCAGGGGAAGTGATTATAGAAGAATATATGGAAGGGGATGAACTTTCTATTGACTCTCTGGTCTGTGATGGTCAGGTGTATATCTGCGGAATAGCCGACCGGATTATTGAAAGGGCTCCTTTTTTTATTGAAACGGGACATGTGATGCCGTCTCAAAAATCAAAAGAAATTCTGGATGAAGCGGTGGAAGTTTTAAAAAAGGGAATCAAGGCGCTGGGTATCACCATCGGCGCTGCCAAGGGAGATATTAAGGTTACTCCCCAGGGCGTGAAAATTGTGGAAATGGCGGCTAGGCTTTCCGGCGGATTTATGTCCACTTACACTTTTCCTTATTCATCCGGCGTCAATCTGATGCAGGCGGGAATCAAGATCATGCTGGGAGAAAAACCGACCTCGGATGAACTGACTCCAAAATGGAGCAAGGTAGCAGTAGAAAAAGCGCTGATTCCTGAACCCGGAATTATCAAAGAAATCAAAGGGCTTGAAGAAGCAGAACAGATTCATGGAGTCAGAAATATATTTATCACCAAAGAGATAGGAGATGAAGTAGTCAAGCCGGTAAACAATGTCCAGAAAGCGGGGCATATTATCGCAGTGGCTGAAACCCATCAGAAAGCCTTTGATATCATAGACAGGACTTTAAAAACGATTCAGTTTGTGATTGAACCGAAAAGAGAACTGACTTTAGAAGAAGTAAAAAAAAAAGCCTTAGAGAAATTCAATAAAACCTGTTTTGTGTGCCGGGACTGCAATGGAGCGGAATGCCGGGGAAAAGTGCCCGGTATCGGAAGTGCGGGGACAGGCTTATCGTTTAAAAATAATATTCATTCTATCCGTAAATACCAGATGATCCCTTCTTATGTCCACCCTGTAAAAACTGTTTCAATGGAGGCTTCTTTTTTTGGACTAAGGCTGGATGCGCCCATCCTGATTGCGCCTATTACCGGGGTGAAAACCAATATGGGCGGGGGCATGAGCGAGGAAGATTTTGCCTATCAGACTGTTTTGGGAGGAAAGCTCTCAGGACTGGTGAGCATGCTGGGAGATGGAGCGACTCCAGACCGCTATAAAATAGGAAATGAAGCAATTGCAAAATCAGGCGGGCACGGTATTTTCATCATGAAGCCGAGAAAAGAAGAAGAAGAAATCATCAAAAGAATCCGCAAAGCGGAGGAAAGCGGCGCTCCGGCAGTCGGAATGGATATCGATGCGGCTGCTTTTATTACGATGAGAATGAAGAATCAGCAGGTAGAACCCAAATCTCCTGCCGAACTGAAAAAAATTATCTCTTCCACGCATCTTCCTTTTATTATCAAGGGAATCTTTTCAGTCGAAGACGCATTGAGGGCAGTTGAGGCCGGGGCTGCTGCGATTTATGTTTCAAACCACGGCGGAAGAGTGATGGATTATATGCCCGGCGCCTTGGATGTCCTTCCAAAAATCAGGGAAAAAGTGGGAAAAGAAGTCAAGATTATTGTGGACGGAGGATTTCGGGAAGGAATCGATATTTACAAGGGACTGGCGCTTGGAGCTGATTTTGTGGCAATAGGACGCCCGGCTGCGATTGCAGTCATAGGGGGCGGCGCTCAGGGTCTTGAACTCCAGACCCGCGAGTGGAAACTGGAACTGTCTCAGGCGATGCTTCTGACAGGCTGCGAAAAAGTAACCGATATTTCTCCCAAATCGCTTTATTTGGCTTAATGATCGATTCCTAAAATTTTACCCGTAATAGAAGCGATACTCCCATGAAAGGGGATATTGGGGAATGCCTCTATCATCGGCTTCTGCATCTTTTTTGCATATTCCATTCTTTCTTCGTCTTCCGGAACCATTCCAAGAAAATAAATGGGAAGTTCAATATTCAGTTCTTTCAGGTTATCTAATATTTTATGATAAGTATCCACCGCTTTTTCCTGATTTCTGCAGGAGTTTAAGATTAAATACAGTTTTTCCGGTTTTTTAGGAAGAAAAGATATCTTTTCAAGCTGCTGAAAAATATCGGATAAAAGAGTTGGCTCGATTTTTCCTACTAAAATAGTCATATCCGCGTTTAAAAGCATATAACGATCCGGAAAATCAAGGGGAGAAGAAGCTGAAAAGATAAAATAATCAGCCCTTTGATTTAAATCTTCCGGAAGATGATTCAGCAGTTCTTCCAGTTTTCCAGGGGAAAGATGGGCAAATTCTTTTGAAAAATGAAGAAATTCAAGATTCTTTATTTTTGTGGAATAATAGGCGGTATTTTCTTTTTGATTCCAGAATGACTGCCCGATCAGGTAGTTGTTTTTATGTTCTCCAAGGCTGTTGCCTAAAACAACCCGGAGGTTTTTTTTAGAGAGTTCGCAGGCTATATTTGCGGCTAAAGTGTTTTTCCCGACATCTCTTTTAGAGCCGATAATTGAAATTGATTTCATTTCTCATCCCTCCATGGATAGACCGTTTTGATTGACCAGATTGATAAAGGCATCGACAAGCGCCGGATCAAACAAGACGCCTATTTTTTCCTGAATCATTTGAAGGGCTTGAAGTTCTGAAAGAGGGGGGCGCTGCGGACGGGGAGAGGTCATTGCTTCAAAAACATCCATAATTGCGATAATTCTTGCGACAAGAGGAATTTCATTTTCTTTCAGATTTTCAGGATATCCGCTTCCATCCCATCTTTCGTGGTGATACAGGATTCCGTCTTTTATTATTTGAGGTATTTCCGTAAAATCAAGGATTTCAAGCCCTTTTTGAGGGTGCGTTTGAATGGAAACACACTCTTCTTTTGACAATTTTCTGGGTTTTTGGAGAATTTCCGATGAAACATCCAGATATCCGATATCATAAACCAGACCCGCCATATAATAAAGCTCGGCTTCCTCCATTGGAACTCCTACCGCAAGAGCGAGTTTATAAGTTCCAAATCCCACTTGCTGTAAATGGTTTCTTTTGAAAGTCTTCCGATCCACAATTTTTGAAAGAGCTAAAATAACGCGAAGGTCAAAAATCTCGGAAGAAGAGACAAGGGCAGGATTGGAAGATTTCAGGTTTGTTTTTGAGGAAGAAAGCGCCAAACGAGGTTCTATATTGGATACAATCGCATTCGATACACGGTAAGGCTCTCTGTCAGAAGCAGCACTTCCTGAGAATGCTTTTAAGAGGAATCCCGAAGCTCTTTTTCTAAGATAATCATCTCCATCCAATAAAAAACACGCCAGTATTTCAGCCTGAAAAGCAGAGACAGGGCTTTTTTCCTTCTGGATTTTGTTTTCAACAACAGAAAGAATTTCAGAACGCAGTCCTTTATCCAGTTCTCCAATGAGTTTTTGAACCAATGCCCAATCCAGATCGCCTGAATCGACTGCCTGAATAATTTCCTTGATTTTTCCGACACGGATCAGGTCTTTTAAAATATTTAAAGAAAGACTTTCAGTAGAAAGCAGGTCTTTTTTATTTTTTTTAGACTTTTTCATGAAATGAAAAATGAAAAGAGAAATGGCTGCAATGACAAGAACCGCAATCAAGATTCCAGCCAGATACAACAAGGAAAAACCTGTGTCCTGTTTTTCAATGGAAGAAGAAGTCATGTTCTGTTTTTTTTCAGCCAGTTCTTTTTTCTGCATTTCAAGGAGAAGTTCTTTATTTTCAAGCTCTCTTTTTTTTCTTTCGAGTTCTAAAAGCTCTTTGTTCTGAAGTTCTTTTTTCTGAAACTCAAGCATGAGTTCTCTTTTTTGCAGTTCCAGTTGTTTTTGAAAATCCATGATCTGAGTTTCTTTCACTCTGATCTCTTCTTTTTTCAATTCTTCTTTTTTGATCTCTTCTTTTTTGGGTTCAATTTTTGTCTCAATCACTGTGTTTTGAGTTTCTTTGTTTTCTAATTGAGTGTTTTCAGTTTTTACTTCTTCTTTTTTGATTTCATTGGATTTATCCTGAAGCTGAGCTTCCATCGGTCTGAGTTTATTGTACCAGTATGCGGTTGCCTGATTGTTCGGCCAGAGTTTAATCGCTTCTTTAAAATAGCTGAAAGCGGTTTTTTGGAGTCCCTGATTGTACAGTTCTTCACCTTTTGCAGTCAGGATTTCCACCAAGAGTTTTTTTGACCAGAAATTAGTATTGTCTAATTCAAGAGATTTTCTTAACTCTTGAATTGCTTCATCATTTTTTCCCTGTTTATTCAGTGAAACAGCATTGTTATATAAATTTTTCGAATCTTCTTTGTTATCTGCATAAATACCCGTGAAAGACAGGGTCAGAATCATCAATAAAACTGAAATCCTTTTCATTCTTTTCTCCTTTTTATTGTCCATAAGCGCTTACTGCCTGAAAAGCATATCTGGCTTTGGGCATCGTGCCCGGCTGCCATGAAACAACCGTTAAATTGGCAGGGGTCTCAAGATCAGCTATGTATTCGTAAGAGTTGATAGCGCTGCCGCTGTGAGTGCCTCCAAAAACATAAAGACTTGCTCCCCAGACAACAGAGCTGTGATACGAACGGGCTTGTCCCATGACTGTCCCGGCTGTCATACTGGCAGTGTTCACTACGGGTTTGTAATAGTAAAATGTATTGAGCGCTGCCTGAAATACGGGCTGAGAGAGATTGGCAGTCACTGTAATCCCACCGGTGAGCAGTAGATATTTGTTTTTAGCTGAAGAATAGGAGGCTACAGAAAGAGCGCTGCGGGTGGCCGGGATAACGGTGGCAGCCAGGACACCATAGTAATCGCTGACATAGTGGCTTGTGTTTAAATTGAGCGCTGTGCCTAAATAGTTTCTCCCGCCTGTCAGAAAGAGAACGCCGTCCAGTACAGCGCCTGCAAGGTCCAGACGGGCATTGGCAATAGCATTAGTTCCTAAGATATCGTAAATTTGATTCCATGTATTGTATAAAGGGTTGTATTTGATAATTTTGGTGGTGGCTCCATCCGCAGTTTTCCGCGTGCTTCCGCCTGCGCAAAAAATTCTTCCGTTGATGGTGACGCTCCTTAACCCTTGAATATTAAAAGGATAAGAAGCTCCCTGACTCCATGTAAATGAAACCAGATCAAAAACTTCTACCAGACGGCATGGATATCCTGAAGAATCAATTCCTCCGATCACATAGATTTTTTGATCTGCAATTGTCACTCCCGAAAGCATTCTGGGAGTGGGAAGAGCGGTCGCGTCTTCATACCATGTGCCGGTTTGAGGATCAAAAAGATCAACGCCTGAAATTAAATTGTGTCCATTGTCTTTTCCCCCTACCAGCCAAATTCCCCGAAGCCTCACATCCAAAGGGATAGAAGTCCGGGCATAACCTAAATCGTATAAGGCGGTGTCTTCTCCTGACGCTTCTTTTCCCGCGTTTTGAAGAACAGGGGTATTGGTGGTGCAGGAAAAAAGAAAAAAAGCTAAAATAAAAATGAGTTTTTTCATCCTTCTATCCTCTCTATCTGATTTTCAATGCGTTGAAACCGTATCGCGGTCTCGGCATGGCGGTTTTATATTCCCAGGCGGCATCTGTCGAATCAATAGTAATAATGTGCGTCCGTTCTACAGAATCTAAAACACTTGAAGCGGAAGAAGCGCCCCCGAAGGCAAAAAGAAAATCCCCCTTGACCGCTGAATCTCCATAGGCTCTGGCTGTCTGGAGAGAGGGAGCGTAAAACATGATCCGCGTATTGTTTTCAGAGTAGGGAATATAGACCTCTACTTTATTGCTGGTAGAGATAGCAGTCGGGAATTGCGTGGTGTCCACATTGACCGCCCCCCCGATAAAAAATGCGTATTTCAGGGTGCTGGTCGAATAGTAAGCGGCGGTATGTCCGTATTTCCCGACATCCTGTAAAAGTGACACATTTCCCTGATTGACATTATTGAGAGGGATATAGGAATTAATATTGGTCGCGTTTGTCAAAGCGCCGCTGGCAATTCTTCCGCCGACATAGAGGATCTGGTCGTCTATATTGACCACTGCCATATCCACTCCGGCATAACTGATAACCGCCATTGTCTGCCATGTATTGTCCCATGTTTTAAACCGCTGGACCGTAGCGCTGGCTGTGATTCCTGTCCCTGTGCTTCCGCCCATGACATAAATGCTTCCGCCAACCGCCACTGCGTTATGACCGTGTTTAGAGGTTCCGTTTGTGGTAGTGCTCCATGTGTTGGTTGCTATATCATAGACTTGTGTTAAAGCTATCAGGGTACCGGCAGAATTGAGTCCTCCGAATACATAAATTTTGTTATTATAAGCCGCAGCCGCTGCATTTCTAAATGGAGTGAAGGAACCTGCCGCATCGGATATCGTATGCCATTCGTCTTTATAAGGATCATAGACATCGAGTTCTGAAATAAAGTCGGTTGCTCCGGCTGCCGTTCCTTTCTTTCCTCCCACCATCCAGATTCCGTCGTATTTCCAGTCGTAGTTTGCAGGCAGAGAATCGGTGCCGGTTATGGTAAATGAATAAGATGACTCGTCTGAATCATTATTAGCAACAGTAACAGTGGCGGTTTTGAGCGCTGGATCAGAAGAAGAGGCGTTGGGATAAAAATGAATTGTAAAAGTCAATGAACCGTCAGCCGCAACTGAGTTTGAAATAGGCTGGGAAGCTATGCTGAATAAGGAAGCGTTTGTACCGCTTAAAGTGATAGCCGGGCTTCCTGTCAGAGAAAGCGTGTCCGTCCCTGTATTTTGAATGGTAAAAACAGCGCTGGTATAAGAAAGACGGGTTACGCTTCCAAAATCGTAAGTGCCTGCACTATTGAGTAAATTGTTTCCTGAAGAGTCTTTGATATTGATTTCAGGCTGGTTTGCTCCGGTTCCTGTAACAGTAAAAGTATAAACCGGATTTGAAGGATCGTTGCTTTGGATCGCAATCACCGCACTCTTAGAACCCGATGAAAGAGGGCTGAAGGTAAGAGTAAATGTTGTTGAACCTCCTGCGGCTATTGTGTTTGAAACAGGTTGGGAGAAAGAAAAAGCATTGATGTCTCCTGCGCTTAGGGCAATTGGAGCGCTTGTATTCAGAAGAATGGTTTTGTTTCCCGTATTTTCAATCGTAAAAGTGAGAGGGGTTGATGAAGTATTCAGCTGAACACTTCCAAAAGAATAAGTTCCGCTGCCGCTATTAAGAGTATTACTGGAAGGATCTTTCATAATAATTTCACTATTTACCGTTGCAGTCCCCGTAATAGTAAAAGTATAGACTGGTTTTGAAGGATCATTGCTTTGAATCACCACCAAGGCGCTTTTTAGACCGGAAGAAGAGGGGCTGAACGACAGATTGAAGGTAGTCGAAGACCCGGCTGCAATTGTAGTAGATGCAGGCTGTGAAAAAGTAAAAGAAGCTGTATGAGTTCCGCTTAAAGAAATAGGAACCGTTGTATTGAGTAAAAGATTCGTATTCCCGGTATTTTCAATTGTAAATGCGACGGCGGCGGAAGCAGAATTAACCTGAACACTTCCAAAATCATAAGTTCCTGTTCCGGATGAGACAGCCGTGCTTCCTTGTTTTACCGATATCACAGGAATTTGATAAATAGTGGAGCTGCCTTTAATGGTGAAAGTATAGCTTGCCTCATCTGAATCATTATTGGCAATCGTAATTCGAGCCACCTTATTTCCGGCGGAAGTCGGTGAAAATAAGACTGTAAATGCGGTAGCGCTGCCCACTGAGATACTGTTTAAAGGGGGCTGCACGCTGACTGAAAATTGAGAACTGTCGTCTCCGCTTATCGACACTAAAGGAGTGCCGCTTAAAGCCAGGTCGGATGTGCCAATGTTTTCAACAGTAAAAGAAGCGCTGGATGAACTATTGGTATAAACTGAACCAAAATCATAATTCCCGCTTCCTGAAGCGATGCTGATGTTGGTTGCTAGAATTTTAACATCAATTTCAGGCTCCAAAAGAGTGGTGCCGTTCCCTTTTATCGTAAACACATAGCTGCTTTCATTGACCGCGTTGTTTTTGATGGTGACTAACGCTGTTTTTATTCCGGCGGAAGTCGGGTTGAAAGACACTGTAAAAGCAGCTGTAGAGCCGGCTGGAATTGTTAATAATGAAGGAATTGCTACCGTAAACTGATCCAGATTTGTTCCGCTTAATCCCACAGGAGAAGCAGTGTCTAAAATCAGGTCGGTTGTCCCGATATTCTCGATTGTAAAAACCGCTGATTTTGGAGTGTTTAATAAACTGGATCCAAAATCATAAGAACCGGTCAATGAAGGAATTTCTGTTGTTCCCTGCTTGAGTGTGATTCTCGGAGCCGTTGTGGCGGTGCCCTGAATGCTGAATTGATAAGAACTTTTTGAAGCATCGTTATTTAAAATAGTAATCGAGGCTGTTTTTGTCCCTGCGCTGGTAGGGGTAAATGTAATTGAAAAAGTGAGTTTGCCCTGCCCCGTGATTTGGTAAGAAGACGGCTGAATAATGCTGAATTCAGTTAAATCGGTTCCTCCGAGTAAAACAGCGGGCGAACCTGTTAATAAAAGATCTCCTGCTTTTTTATTTTCAATGGTGAATAAAACAGTTCTTGAAAATCCGATGACAACACTTCCAAAATGGTAACTCCCGTTTCCGTTTGCAATCAGATTACTGCTTTCCGTAATATAAATATCCGGTATGCTTTTACTTTCAGTATTGGTTTTGTCAAGAATTTCATTCCCGACACAGGAAGAAAGCGCAATGATACAAAATATGAAAATTATTTTAAAATTCATTTTTCCTCCCTGTTTTTTAAAACTTTAAACCAAGCCCGGCGCTCACAGTGATTTGCCTGAATGCCGCATTGGCTTCAATAATATTAAAAAAATCTGATTCTAAAACAAGATTAAGGGTTTGAGTAAGAGAATAATCCAGCCCGATACCAGCTGAATAACTTTTATCAATCCCGCCTTCTGAAATCCCGCTTTGTTTCATCAGTTTAACAAGGGTAAGCCCTCCGCTGACCCGGATATAAGGGTAAAGGCTGGATAAAAATCCGCTTTCAGCCAGTTCAAATCCAAAACGGGCGCTAAGCATGGTGGAAAAAAAATCCATGGAAACATTGGAAACATCGGAAGCTTTCAGATGCTGGTAATTGAAAAGAAATCCAAATCGAAGATTTTTAAAAAAACCTTCGGTAAAAACCGGTCTGTCTAAAATCAGATTAAAAATGGGAGCGTTTTTGTATTTTCCTTTAAAGTCACCTGTCAGGACAGCGTATCCGCCTAAAAAAATAATTTGATTGACTTTGTTTTTGATTCTGAGAGTTTCTTCTTCAAGTCGTTTTTTTTCTTCTTCTGCTTTTTTTTCTATTTTTTTATTTTCATATTCTTTTTCCATCATCATTTCTATATTTGCCCAGGGAATCACAATAATTCCCGCTTCAGTATTTAAGGTAAAATTCCCGTCTTCCATACTGATAGGGTTCCCTTTCACCTGACTTTTGTCGGTAAGCGTGATTTCATAAAAAAGACTTTCGCCTGTAAAATCCATTTGCGTTATTTTTTTGGGCGGGATTAAAATTGGTCCATAAAGACTCTCAAAAACCATTCCTTCAGTTTTCAGTTCAAGAATTTTACCTTGAATACTTTCTCCTGTCTCTAATTTTAAAAAAGAGCCAAAAGAAAAAAAAGGCAGAAAAAATAAAACTGCCGACAAGCCAATAAGTTTTTTTTTCATTGTAGAAAATCCTTTTAAATTTTTAAAAAATTATTTTACTATGAATTTGATGAAAATAAATTCTTAAAAACTGAAAAAGATTCAGCTATTATTATCGATAAAAAATATTTTAAAATGAATATTAAATAAATTGTTTTTTAATAGGATGAATAAACAAATTTTTACAATATAAAAGAAAGTAAAAAAGAAAAGTATCTAAAATAATTTGTTGTTTGAATTATCTGAAAGTATTCTTTAATCTAAAGAATCTATACATGACTGAATTTAAATTGCAAATATTTTTAACCCAAAATTGTCATTGTCCGGCTTGACCGGACAATCCAGTAATTTGATTATCTTGCTAATAGATTCCCCGGTCAAGCCGGGGAATGACATGTTTTTTTGCAATTTAAAATCATTTCAGTATATCTTGGAGATAAAAAAAGGAGGAATCCATGAAACAAAAAATAATTTTCATTTTACTGCTCTGTTTTTTCCTTGGTTTTTCAAGTCAGGCAAAGGCAAACAGTGCGATGCCCATTTCTTTTTCTCCCTTCTGGTGTTCTTTTGGTCTGAATCTGGGAGGTTTTTCAGGGCACGGCGGTGATTCAGGGTTTCAAATAGGGGCTGAAGCCAGTGTGTTTTATATTTTTTATCTGGGTTTTGCAGGGATTTACGCAGACTCTATTCACAAAAGTCATGGCAATTATTTTTCAATCGGACCAGAAATAGGAGTATTTTCAAGTATTGTCAATGGAGGAATTGATTTCGGCTACCTGACAGAGATTTCAGGAAAAATGAAAGGCATGACATTCAGACTTTTTCTTTCATTTGGGATTGTGCCTATTTTCCCTTATATCCGATATAATGCGTTCAGAAAATTCAACGATGAAGTGGAATACGGGCTTTTATTTAAGCTCCCTTTAGAAACTTGAGTTAATTTATAATTTTTCTAAAAAAAATATTTTCTTATTGACTTTCCCATCTTTTATTGACTATATTATTTAATGATTATTATTTTTAAAAAACTCAGGAGGAACAATGGTTATTTCAAAAAAAATCGAGGAATCGATGAACGATCAGATTAACAAGGAACTTTTTTCTGAATATCTTTATCTTTCAATGGCAGCGCACTGCTATCACGAAAATCTGGAGGGGTTTGGAAACTTTTTTAAAGCCCAAGCCAAAGAAGAGCATGAACATGCGATGAAATTTTTTAAGTTTATCAACGAGAGAAGAGGAAAAGTCACTCTCAAAGCAATTGCTGAGCCGAAAGCAAAATTTGACTCTATTCTTCAAATTTTTGAAGAAACGCTGGCTCATGAAGAATTCATTACAAAGTCAATTCATTCTCTGATGGATCTGGCGGTCAAGGAAAACGACCATGCTTCAGCGAGCTTTCTGAAATGGTATGTGGATGAGCAGGTGGAAGAGGAAGCGAATATGGACGCAATTCTCCAAAAACTGAAACTGGCAAATGGAAACATCAACATTATCATGATGCTCGATGCCAAACTGGGAGAAAGAAAATAATTTTTTGCCGGAAAGGGGAGGTTTAGATGTCCCCTTCCTGTTATTTTTAGAAAATTCAGAAGGAGTTTTCTTTTCCCGGGAAAATCTGTTTTTCCACTTCTGAAATATAAGATTCTGCGGCTTTTTTTATGAGTTCATAGAGATTTAAATATTTTTTATTGTGTTTAAAGTCAGCGGGGTTTAATCCCAGCATATCGGATACCACCAGCACCTGCCCGTCGCAGAGGCTGCCTGATCCGATTCCAATCGTCGGTATTGCAATGCTTTGAGAAACCTTTTCCGCTGTTTTTTCAGGAACCAGCTCTAAAACAACTGAAAAAGCTCCTGCTTCTTCTAAAGCTTTCGCTTCTTCAATCAGTCTTTGAATTTCTTCTTCTTTGCGCCCGATCACCCTGAATCCGCCCATTTGATGGACAGACTGGGGCTGGAGTCCGATATGCCCCATAACCGGTATGCCTGATTTTGTCATTTTGTAAACCAGTTCCGCAATTTCAAGTCCCCCTTCGAGTTTCACGGCATCGCAGAGTCCTTCTTTCATGATTCTGCCGGCATTTCTCATTCCTTCTTCGGTCGATGCCTGATAGCTCATAAAAGGCATATCTGAAACAATCAAGGGATTAAAGGCGCCTCTTTTTACGGCTTTGGTATGATAAATAATTTCATCGACTGTCACAGGCACAGTGGTTTCATAACCTGAAAAAACATTTCCGAGAGAGTCGCCGATTAAAACCATATCCAATTCAGTTTCATTGAATATTTTGGCGGTCAGATAGTCGTAGCAGGTCAGCATAGTGAGTTTTTTGATGTTTTTTTGTTTCCGGATAAAAGAAACTGTTTTTTTATTCATCATTTTCTCCTGAGTTTTATATAAATTTATAAAAGAATAAGAAGTTTTGAGTATTTTTTATTAAATAAAAAGAGGCTTGAAAAATTGAAAAAACTTGAGTTGACTTCCCCTGCGGGAAATATTGAAAAAGGAATTTTAGCTCTTCACTATGGAGCAGATTCAGTTTATATCGGTTTTCCCGGGTTTTCGTTAAGATCCGGCGCTGAAACCTTTCCAATGGAAGAATTGCAGAAACTGACCGATGAAGCTCATCGGATGAATAAAAAAATTTATTACGCCTTCAATATTTTTGCTCACAATCAGCATATTCCCCTTTTCAGGGAAGCTTTAGAAAAAACGAAAGACTTAAAGCCCGACGGCTTGATTCTTTCTGACCCCGGTTTATTATCTCTTGCCAGAAAAACTCTCCCCGATATTCATCTTTCCGTCTCTACTCAGGCAAATATTACAAATTATGAGACAGTCAATGTCTGGAAATCAATCGGAGCCGACCGGATTATTTTAGCCCGGGAACTTTCTATTGATGAAATTAAACAAGTTCGCGATCATACAGAGTTAGAACTGGAAGTTTTTGTGCACGGAGCTATCTGTATGTCTTATTCCGGCAGGTGTCTTTTATCCAGTTTTATGACAGCTCCCGAACTGGGAATGACCCATCATAAATTCGGCAGCCCGAAGATCCGTCAGGCCAATCTGGGAGATTGTGTTCAGCCCTGCCGTTTCAAGTATGCCCTTGTAGAGGAAAACAGGCGTGACCTCGCTTTCCCGATTGAGGAAGACCAATGGGGAACCTATGTCTTAAGCGCGAAAGACCTGTGTCTTCTTGAACATCTTAATGAACTGATTCAGGCAGGTGTGGAGGTATTTAAAATAGAAGGGAGAATGAAAAGCCTTTATTATGTTGCCGATATGACGCGCGTTTACAGAGCTGGGCTGGATTTGGCAGAAAAAGGAGAAAAAATTTCTCAAGAAGTTCTGGATGAAGTCTATAAAGTCAGCCATAGGGGCTATTCTACCGGTTTTACGGTGCCGGAGCCTGGTTCGAAAGGCGCTTCCTACACAGGATATATTAAAACCTATCAATTTCTGGCGATGGTGGAGGGAGAGACAGAGCCCGGACTCTATAAACTGAAAGTTTTTAATGCTTTTTCCGATAATATGGAAATAGAGGCGATAGGACCAGGCATGAAAAACAAAAAGATAGAAGCAGGGCGGTTTAGTCTTTACGACAAAGAAAAGAAAAAGATTGAAACAATCCGCCATCAGTTTGACGGGTTTATGAAAACAGATGAAAAACTTTCAAAATATGATATTCTGAGGGTGAAAATTGAATAAAAAACCTCTTTTTTTGGTTGCTTTGGTTTTTTTTCTTTTGCTTTTGAATCTTCCGTTTTTTTCAGCTTTAAAACTGGAGAACATGGATTTTATTTTTGGCTATCCTGTTTCTTTATTTTATTTTTTTTTACTGGGAATTATTTTTTTAATAACCTGGATTTTATTATCAATCAGCAGGAAAAACTAAAATGGATATTCTGACCGGATATTTTTTATTTATTTTATACCTTGCGGCTGTTTTCTGGATAAGCGGTTTTTTTGAGAAATGGCAGGGGAAAAGATGGATTGAGATCAAAAAATGGCTTTACGCTGTTATTATTCCTTCCAGTTTCGCAAGCGGTTTTGCTTTTTTAGGCGCACCCTTGGGATTCGCGGAGCAGGGGATTTCTTTTTTTGCCTTTCCTTTTGGAGTAATTCTTTCGGTTCTTTTTCTTCCGATGCTGATTGAAAGGCTTGCTCCTGTTGTAGAAACTTACAAGATTAAGGATTTTGTTTCTTTTATTCTCTGCCGTTATGATAAAAACAAGGCTCTGAAAATCCTTGTTTTAGGCACGGTTATTTTTCTGTCTGTTTTTTATATTGCTTTGAATATCCGTGTGTTAAATTTTGTATTTGGAATTCAGACTCTTTTTGAAAAATTCTTTTATATGCCTTTTATATTTTCAGCGCTTTATGTTTTTATCGCATTGCAAAAAGATGAAAAAGAACTATCTTCCCTTTCTTTTCAGGGAATTCTTATGTTTGTTTTTATGATATTCGTCGGACTCTGGTTTTTGCTGTGTCCTGAGAGAGTACCTTCCAAAGCTTTTATCATTGTCAAGGATTCTTTGTTCCGGGAAAAACTCACCCTGCATCACGGAGATTTTCTTTGGTGGCAGAGCGTGATGATTTTTTCTGCGTTTATGTATTTTTTTCTTCCCAGGCAGTTTTCTCTTATTTTATCTGGAGTGAAAAAACAGCCAAAACTGAGTTTTTTTAAAACGGGAACCGTCACGATTGTGTTTTTTCTGGTGTTTACATTTTTCTTTTCCCTCCATTTTGGAGGAGGTTTTCTGGAATATCTGGCTGAGATCAGACCCCATTTAAAAGATGTCAACTGGCTTTTAGATTTCCAGATTTTTTTGAGAGAAAAAACTTCTTTTTTGTTTTCAATCCTCTTTCTTTTTACCGGATTTGCTTTTATTGTATCGACTCTTATGAAAGAGCTCAATAATCTTTCATCTATTGTGAAAGAGTATTTTCATCAAAGAAGAGTGTTTTTAATCGGATTTTTTCTTCTTTCAGGCTTTGTTTTATCTTTTTTTATTGAAGAATTAAACTTAGCAAGATTATTTATTCTTTTTGGGATTTTTATTTTTCAGTTTTTTATTCCCTTGGCAGGAGGGATGCTCTGGAAAAACGGAACTTCGCGCGGAGCTTTTGCAGGGCTTGGAATAGGGCTTTTACTCACGCTTATTTTAGGCGGGCTCAATTTTTTATCCGATCCCGCTTCTTTTTATAACCATCAGCCGTTTTTGGAAAACAGCGGTTTTTTTCTGATGGACAGAAATAAAATTGATTACTTAATGACCGCCTTTCTTTTATCCTCATTTTTTAATTTTTCTTTTTACATTGCTTTTTCTCTTACCGAATACAGAAAAAAAAGCGAGGTGCCTTTTCTTTATCTGGGCAAAAAAGAAGAAGAACTGAAAGCGCAGTCTTTTGAAAGTATCTTAAAAGTGTTTGATTATGATATAGACAGAGTGGTTATTCTGGCTGTTTTATTTAACAATCAGAAACTTTCTTTTACATCCGCTGAATTGAAAGAATATTTGGGGCTTCCTCAGATACATAATAAGATTTCATTGCTTTTAAAACAGAGATTTATCACCGAGATTGAAGCTCCAGAGGGCAGATCTTTTCAGATTAACCTGAAAATTTTAAAAAAGTACGATTTTGAAGATTTTTTCAACAGTTTTTACAGTTTTAAATATCTTTTTGACAAGACTTCCAGAAGAATGAAAGAAAATAAAAAATCTATTGAAAATCAATTAAATCAGCTTCAGGTTATTTATAAAATTTATCTTCGTATTATATCTATCAAAAAAAGAAAAGATTTTATTAAAACTATCGCCAAAATACTGGCTATGTACTACACTTCCATTTTAAGAATAGAGATGATAAGGGAAAATAAAACATCCATTGTTTTTATTCATCCTGATTTCACATCGGAAAAAGAACATTTTGATTTTAAAATACATCTGAATAATCAGGAATTTTTAAATATTGCTGTTTCCAATGAGTCTGAAATAGAAAATTTCTTTGTGATCGAACCGGTTATTTCCCTAGCCTATAAGCTGATTATTTATATTGATAAATTGAAAAACTACGCTTTAAGGCTGAAAAACATTGATACGATCAGAAGTTATTTTATCTCCAATATATCCCACGAACTGCGTACCCCTTTGGTTCCGCTCAAAGGTTATCTTTCCATGCTGAAAAAAAATGCTGATGTTGAAAAAAATAACGATCTTCAAGATATGGTGAATACAATGGAAATCAGCTATAACCGTCTTGAAACCCTGATTGAAAACCTTCTGGTTTTCAAAGAAATTTCTTTTGAGTATTTTAAAACGGAAAAAGTCAATATTCTTGAAATTATTTTCAATGTGATTATGAATCTCAAAGAAAAAATCCAAAGAAAAAACATTCAGATTGATTTTCAGGAAAAAGAATTTGAGAAAATGGTTATAGAGGGAGATAAAGATAAAATCAGGCTGGCTTTTTATCAAGTAATCGATAATGCCGTTAAATTTAATCAATTTGACGGAAAAATCAGGCTGAAGGGGATGGAAAAAGATGATTCTGTTATTGTTAAGATTTATGATAACGGAATTGGAATGACAAAAGAAGTGATAAAAAAAGCTTTTTCCTCTTTTTATCAGGCTGAAGCGGATGTGAACAGGCGTTTTGAAGGCGTAGGACTGGGCTTGAGTTTAGTAAAAAAGGTAGTGATGCTTCATGGAGGAAAGACCTCGATTCATTCCAGAGAGGGCAAGGGAACGATTGTTTATATCAAGCTTCCGAAGACAATTCATTTTCCGGAGGCAGACTCGATTGATTGAAGTAAAAAACCTTTATACCATTTTATCCGGCAAGGTGATTCATAAAAACATTCATCTGAAAGCTGAAAAAGGGAAAACAACGGTGATTATCGGGAGAAGCGGCTGCGGAAAAAGTGTTTTCCTGAAAGTAATGACCCGGCTTTTAAATCCTTACAGCGGGCAAATTTTTTTTGAAAAAAAAGATATTGCCTTTCTCAAAGAAAAAGACCTGATTCCGGTTCGGCTTAAAATAGGATTTGTATTTCAGGGCGCAGCTCTTTTTGACTCTATGAATATTTACGATAATGTAGGATTTGCGCTTAAGCGGATTCAAAAAATGAGCGATAAAGAAGTAGAGAAAAAAACAGATGAACTTCTGGAATGGGTCGGATTGAGAGGCGTAGGAAACGCTTACCCGGCAGAACTTTCGGGAGGAATGCGGAAGCGGGTCGGAATTGCCAGGGCAATTGCCAATGAGCCTGAACTGGTGGTTTTTGATGAACCCACGACTGGGCTTGATCCGATTATGACAGATGTGGTGGATAATCTGATTAATAAATTGAAGCAGGAAAAAAATATGACTTCAATTGTGGTGACACATGATTTAAAAAGCGCTTATAAAACAGCCGATTCTATCTATATGATGGAAGCAGGCTCTATTATGGGGCAGGGCACTCCGGAAGAGTTTAAAAACAGCCGGGACGAGAGGATACAGCAGTTTATTAATGGGAAGGCGGAAGGACCGATAAAAGTATGAAAACTGAATTAAAAGTGGGATTTTTTGTTTTTTTTAGTTTTCTTTTTCTGATGGGCTCTGTGGCGTATCTTGGAAAATCGGCGCTGGATGTCGAAGGGAAAGAGTACGGAGTGGTTTTAAAGTTTTTAAATGATTTAAAGCCGGGTTCCGAAGTGAAATTCGCAGGCGGAATTACAGTGGGTTATGTGAAAGAAATTCTGCCTGAGCCTAAAAACAACAAAGTTATTTTAAAAATCTGGCTGAAAAAAGATTTCCCTGTTACCAGTAATGTGCTTTTTACTGTTTTAGGAGAAGGGATGCTGGGGGAAAAGTATCTGAATGTCAGTTTTCCTGAAACGGGAGAAGAAGAAATTAAAGATCTGGCTGAAGGAACCATGATTCAGGGAAAAGATTCGGTGGGATTTGGAGAGGTGCTTCAAAGTACCTATGAACTGGCTCAGCAGATGAGCGAAACAGTGGACAGCATTAATTTTATTTTAAATGGGCTTACCAAGAGAAAAGATATTGAAAGGCTTTCAGACAGTGCTGTGAAACTCTTAAAAGAATCTCTCAAAATGATCGATGATAATAAAAATAATATTTCGGCTATCCTTCAGGAAGCGCTTCAAAGTTCTAAAACTCTCAGTTCTCTTTTAAATAAGGAGCTTCCTCAGGTCGTAAAAAATACCAATAATTCTGTTTTAAGCATTTCCAGAGACTTGACATCGCTGATTCAGGATTTAAAAGGACTGGTTGCGTCTGTTAAAAAAGGGGAAGGGGTTTTAGGAACAGTTTTGGTGGATCAAAAATTGGCCGATGATTTAAAAGATTTAATTATTAATTTAAAAAAAGTATCTGAGTTGCTGGTCAACAATCCTCTTTTATCGGAACAGAAAAAAAATCAGGATTTCAGCTGGCAGAAAAAATAAATGGAAGAAAAATTATGAAAAAGATTACATGGATTCTTTTTTTCTTTTTGATTCATATCGCAATAGAAGCAAAAATTTATCGTCATGAAAAATCCGGGTTCTGGATAGAAATACCCGATATTTGGGCTATTCAGGAAAAAGATGACCGTATTCTTCTTTCGATGCCGGGAAAAAATCTTCAGGGGGAACTGAAAATTCTGGAAAAACAATTTCACCAGAAAGAAATATTAGAAAATTTAACCCATTCTCTCACTCCTTTTTATAAAAATCCCGTCATTGAGAAAACTTTAGTTTTCCAAAAATTTTCTGTCAATGGAATAGAAGCCAGGGGATATGCGGAAGGGGAAGCAGATAAAGAGATTTATTATTTTGTTTTTTATGTGTTTGCTTGTCCTTTTAGAAATGATTATCTGACTATTACCTTTATCGGATATCCCGAAGAGTTTAAAAAAATGGGAAAAAATATTTTTTATATTATTGAGAACATTCGGAGAATTTAATTTTTTTTATAAAGCTTTTCTGAATTTAAAGCTGTTTGATTAAATTTAAGGAACCCTTAACTTTAGATTGATATTTTGGAGGATAGAAGCAATGGGTGTACCAAAAAAGAAAAGTTCGAAATCAAGAAGCCGAAGAGTCAGAGCAGCAAATATGAAACTGGATTTGCCAGGATTAACGATATGTTCAAACTGCGGAACAAAAAAACTTCCTCATAGAGTCTGTCTGAAATGCGGATTTTATAAGGGAAGAGTCGTAATCGATGTAGAAAGGTTCAGCTACAAATATAAATACATGTAATGATTGTATGCCGTCAAAGATAGGAATCGATATTATCAGTGGAGAGAAATCTCCACAAGAACTTTTTTTGGCGCTTAAAGCTTATTCTTTAGAAAATCCTGAAGATTCTTTTATTGTATTTATTGATCGTGAAACTTTAAGCCAGGGAGAGGGAGTCTATTCCTCTACAAATAATATTCAGATTATTGAAGTTGAAGATAAAATTTCTATGGAAGACAGCCCGATTAAAGGGGTGCGGAAAAAGAAAAATTCTTCAATAGTAAAAGGTCTGGAATTTTTAAAAGAGAAAAAGATTGATTTCTTTTTTTCACCTGGTAATACTGGGGCTATTGTTTATGGAGCGGTGGAAACGATCGGGCTTTTAAAAAATGTGGACTTTCCGGCTATCGGGGTGATTATTCCCAATATCAATGGACCGGTGCTTCTTTTGGACGCTGGATCTTCCGCTCTGATCGATGAAGACAGAGGTCTTATCCTTGCTTTAATGGGAAAAATTTTTTATGAAAATTACTTTCAGGTAGCAAATCCCGCTATCGGTATTTTAAATATAGGAAAAGAGTGGTACAAGGGTCCAAAATGGGTTCGAAAACTTGATTATCGTTTAAAAAAAGAAAATAATATGAATTATTACGGATTTGTTGAAGGCTTTGATTTAGTGACTTCTCCCTGTCATATCTATGTTACGGGAGGGTACACTGGAAATATTCTTTTAAAAGGTTTGGAAGGAATTTATTATTTTTTAAAAAGCTATTTTAAAAAATCAGGACAGCCAGGTCTGACAGATGTCTTGAAATCAAATATCCACTATTCAAATACTGGAACAGGGATTGTTTTAGGGCTCAAGGAAAACATTTTTATCGGGCATGGAATTACGGGCGGCGAGGCTTTGCAAAACCTTCTTCCCTTTGCCAAAAAAGTCAGCCGGCTGAATCTTCCTGTTAAAATAGAGAGTGAAATAAGAAACCGAAGGTTTTTTTCTAAATTTTTAAGCAAAAGGAGAGAAAAATGATCCAATTACGAGGAGTGGAAATAGCAGGAACAGGACACTATCTTCCTGAAAAAATCCTAACCAATGAATATTTTGAAAAAATTGTGGATACGACGGATGAATGGATTACTTCCAGAACCGGAATGAAAAAAAGACATGTGGTTGTGGAAGGTGAAAATAATTCTGACATTGCTGTCAAAGCGGCGCAGAATGCGCTGGATATGGCTGGTTTGAAAGCGCAAGATATAGACATGATTTTATTTGCAACCGTTACGCCTGATATGGTTTTTCCTGCGACTGCCTGTCTGGTTCAGAATAAATTGGGGTGCAGGACAATTCCAGCGCTTGATTTTGAAGTTGCCTGCAGCGGTTTTGTCTATGGATTGTCCATGGGATATAATTTTATTGCTTCAGGCGCTTACAATACTATTTTAGTCATCGGTTCGGAAGTTTTAACCCGGATCACTGATTATACGGATAGAAATACCTGTGTCTTGTTTGGAGACGGGGCGGGAGCGGTGATATTAAGACCGAGTGAAAAAAATAAAATTTTAGGATACCATCTGGGAAGCGACGGCGGAGAAGCGAAAATTCTTTACCAGCCGGCTGGGGGAAGCGCTATGCTTGCCAGCCATGAAACAGTGGATCGTCATGATCATAGTATTCGCATGGCAGGGCAGGAAGTTTTTAGAATAGCGGTCAATAGAATGATAGAAGGTCTTGATACGGCTTGTAAAAACGCAGGTCTTACTCCTTCTGACCTTGATTTTATTATTCCTCATCAGGCTAATACCCGGATTATGCAGGCTGTCAGAAAGTTTGCAAAATTAAATCCTGAACAGCTTATTGTAACGATTGAAGAACATGCCAATACTTCTTCTTCTACGATACCAATCGCTTTAGATATGAGTGTGAGAAGCGGAAAAATCAAAAGAGGAAATTTAATTGGCATAACAGCATTCGGCGGCGGTCTGACTTGGGGCGGTGCTGTTTTTGAATTCTAATAAAAGAGGTTGATTTTATGGGGAAAATAGCGGTTGTTTTTCCTGGCCAGGGTTCACAGAGCCTTGGAATGGGAAAAGATTTTTATGAACAATTTTCAAAGGCAAAGGCAATTATAGATAGCGCTGATACCCTATTGGGTTTTAATCTCAAAGACCTTTTATTTAACGGACCTGTTGAGACTCTTGGAATGACTGAAAATACCCAGCCGGCGATTCTTTGCGTGTCCATAGCCATTTTAGAAGTATTGAAAGAAAAGGGTCTTGTTTTTCAGGCGGCGGCAGGGCATTCTCTCGGAGAATATTCTGCTTATACAGCGGCGGGAAAAATCCAATTTCAGGATGCGCTTAAACTGGTTCGTGAAAGAGGGTTGCTGATGAGCAATGCAGACCCTGAAAAAAAAGGCGGTATGGCGGCAGTCATGAGAATGGATGATCAAGTTCTTGTTGATATTTGCGCCAAATATTCTGAAGTGGTTCCCGCTAATTTCAACTGTCCGGGACAGATTGTTATTTCGGGAAACAAAGAGCAGCTGGCTTTAGTTTATCAGGAAATTGATGCGGCGAAAGGAAAAGCGATGCCTTTAAATGTCAGCGGACCTTTTCACTCTCCCTTGATGAAAAAAGCGGCGGAGGAGTTTAAGAAAACTCTATCCGGCATAGAATTTAAAAAATCATTGATACCGGTTTATGCAAATGTTTCAGCTTCCCCGGTAGAAGAGGGAAAGGAAAAAGAATCATTAACCGCACAGATTTCAAGTTCTGTCCGTTGGACTGAAACGATTCAGAATATGATAAAAGACGGGTTTGATACTTTTATTGAAATCGGAAACGGGAAAGTGCTTCAGGGGCTGATTAAAAAAATTGACAAAACGGTCAAAATCTACGGAGTAGAGAAACCTGAAGATATAGAAAAATTGGATATTTTAAAATAATATATAATAAATATATATAAAGGAGAACCTCATGTTAGGATTAAAAGATAAGGTTGTGATTGTTACCGGTTCCGGAAGAGGAATAGGAAAATCAGTCGCTTTGAAGTTTGCACAGATGGGAGCGAAAATTGTTATTTCCGATATTAATGAGAATGATGTGAATCAATCGGTGGCTGATATGAAGGCACAAGGGGTTGAAGCAATCGGGATCAAGGCAAATGTATCGGTTTCAGCCGACTGCGAAGCTCTTCTTGAGAAAGCAAAAGAAACATTTGGAAAAGTGGATGTTCTGATCAATAATGCAGGCATTACAAGAGACAATCTGATTATCAGAATGACAGAAGATGAGTGGGACGCAGTCATTGCAGTCAATTTAAAAGGTGTTTTCAACTGTTCCAAAGCTGCGGTTAAAATCATGATGAAGCAAAAATTCGGAAGCATTATCAATATTGCCTCAGTTGTGGGTATTATGGGAAATCCCGGTCAGGCAAACTATTCTGCCAGTAAGGGGGGCGTGATTGCCTTTACCAAAACCCTTGCAAAAGAATATGCGGGAAGAAATGTCCGTGTCAATGCGATTGCTCCCGGGTTTATTGATACAGCAATGACACAGGCGATCCCTGAAAATGAAAAAAAAGCGATGATTTCAATGATTCCTTTGAAAAGACTTGGGCTGCCCGATGATATCGCAAACGCTGCCGCTTTTCTGGCCTCCGACCTTGCGACCTATATTACAGGTCAGGTTCTGGTGGTGGACGGCGGCATGGTAATGTAATTTATTGTACTAAAATAAACGAAGGAGATCAGAAATGTCAAAAAGAGTTGTGGTTACCGGTATGGGTATTATTTCTCCTCTTGGTCATACTATTGATGAATACTGGAAAAATATTCTTGCAGGAAAAAGCGGGGTTGCCCGTATTTCAAAATTTGATCCTGATGCGGCCAATCTTTCTGTAAAAATTGCGGCAGAGGTTAGAAATTTTAATCCTGAAGATTATATAGACAAAAAACAGATTAAAAGAATGGATGTTTTTACCCAGTTTGCCCTTGCGGGGGTGAAAGAAGCACTTGCACAGTCAAAACTTATCGAACAGGATGCTTCTTTGGATAAAGAAAGAATTGGGGTTTTAGTGGGTTCTGGAATCGGCGGAATTCAGTCTTTTACAGAAAATATAAAAAATTACTTAGCGAAAGGAAGAATTTCTCCATTCTTTATTCCTCTGATTATTACTGATATGGCAAGCGGATTGATTTCAATTGAATACGGTTATATGGGACCAAACTATTCTATTTCTACCGCCTGCGCTACTTCAAATCATTCCATTTTAAATGCTTTTAACCTGATTCGGAACGGAGAAGCCGATATTATGGTAACCGGCGGAAGCGAAGGGTCTGTGATGGATCTGACTGTCTGTGCTTTTTCAACTGCTCAGGCTCTTTCCAAAAGAAACGATGCTCCTGAAAAAGCTTCCAGACCTTGGGATAAAGACAGAGACGGTTTTATCCTTGGTGAAGGAGCCGGAATTCTCGTGATAGAAAGCGAAGAATCGGCAAAAAAACGGGGAGTTAAAATTTTGGCTGAAATTATGGGCGGCGGAATGAGCGCTGACGCTTATCATATGACAGCGCCGCATCCGGAAGGCAAAGGGGCTGCGTTGTGTATGAAAAATGCGCTGAAAATGTCCGGCTTAAAAACCACTGATATTCAGCATGTCAATGC
>MIAO01000079.1:0-15915 GCA_001829155.1 Spirochaetes bacterium GWB1_36_13
CTACCGCTTTTTCGCCCATTTTCCGATATCCCTGATGATTCGGGTGGACACCGTCTGAATAGTCGTTTTTTTCCAGAAAAGAAAAATCAATGGTGAAAATCTGATTAGAAGAAGCTTTTTCTCTTGTTTTTTCCTGAAGCTGTCTGACTTCTTTGCGGCTCATTTCATCAAGAAACACGCTGACTGGAATACCAATGACAGGGATGATGTTTTTCTTTTTCAAAGCATTCAGAATGTTCTGAAGATTATGAAAAATCTCTTCCAGCCCCTGCCCGTTAAAAAGATCGTTTAATCCGCCCATCACGATGCATAAAGAAGCTTCTTCATCAAAAACATCCCGTTCCAGTCTCTGGTACATTCCCCAGAAAGTATCACCGTTTATGCCTTGATTGATAAATCTGAAACCGGGAAAAGCTTTTTCCAGATCCGCTCCCCAGGATGCTTTTTCGCCATAGGGAAATCCATAAGTGATGGAGTCGCCTAAAAGAACTATATTTTTCATTCAAATGCCCTCACACAGGTAGTGAATCTCCCTTCTTCCCGGCTCAGATAAGAACCGTCATAAGAACGGCAGGTGTTGTTTTTTTTCGGACACCGGTGGGCGAAAGGACAAAGCGAATCTGTTGAGAGATTTTCAATAGGGTCTTGTATCTTTTTTCCTTCTCCCGGAACAGAATCCAGAAGAAGCTGGGTATAAGGATGAAGCGGGTGTTTTAAAATTTCCCTGCTTCCGTATTCCATCAGTTCGCCTTTGTAAATCACAAGCACCTGATCGCAAAAATAATCCACTACAGCCAGATCATGGGCAATCAGAATATAAGTCAGCGAATATTCTTCTTTGAGTCGGAGAAGAAGGTTTAAAATCTGAGCCTGAACTGAAACATCTAAAGAACTGACCGGTTCATCTGCAATCAGGAGAGAGGGATTTAAAATAAGGCTTCGGGCAATGGCCAGTCTTTGCCTCTGTCCGCCTGAAAACTCATGGGGATATTTATCAAAACTGTCTTCAGAGAGTCCGATTTGGTTGAAAAGGGCAAGGACTTTTTCCTTTCTTTCACTTTTTTGATTAATTTTATGAATCGTTAAGGGTTCTTCCAGAGCGTTTCCTGTTTTCTGTCTCGGATTGAAAGATGAAAAAGGGTCTTGAAAAACAATCTGGATTGATTTTCTGATTTTTTTTAAGTCTTTTGAGTTGAGGGTTAAGATGTTTTGTCCTTGAAATTCGATCAGGCTTTTTTTATCAATCAGTTTTTTGGGAAGAAGTCTCATGATTGATCTTGCGACAGTGGTTTTTCCTGAACCCGACTCGCCGATTATTCCGAGATTTTGCTTTTCTTTTACTTTAAAGCTGAGATTGGAAACAGCTTTTTTCCCGTCATATGAAACTGTAAGCTGGCTGATTTTTAGCATTTCATCCTCTTGAAATCAGAGAGTTTATAAAAATGAAAAATATTTGAAAATAAACCTTTTTCGCTGTGTGAACAGGAAAAAGGTTTAAAAAGAATGTTAAGCTATCTGAGAGGATTCAATTTCCCCGGTTTTTCTTGCTTTCATTTCAAAGAAGATAAATAATCCGCCGGCAACACCAAGAATCAGAAAAAGAATTAAATATTTGATTGCTTTCTTGCTGCCCACACTCATTCCGTCTGCTGTTTCCTGAACAAAATTAGCCAATTTATCAGCTTTTACAATAATTTTAGTCTGATAAGCTTGTTTTGCGGCTTCTGGAAGGATTTTCAAGATAGTGTCTTTCATAATAGGAAGCATTTCTTTTTGGACTGTTTCGATAACGATTTTTGTTTTTGCTTTTACAACATCAGGCTGCTCGCTGTCAACATTCCCAAGAATATTATTGAGAATTTTTGCATCAATCAAAGCGGTAATTTTTGCTGCTTCTGCCTCAACAAGAGGTTTGGTTTCAGCCATTGCTTCGTCAGACAAGTCCGAAGAAATAAAAGATTTTAGATCTTCATCCATATAAACAAAATTTCCAATATTTCCATGGAAATCTTTCATGATTGTTTTTGCTTTTTCCAGTTTCGGATCAATCGTACTTGAAATAATGAAGGCTGTCAATACTGTGATAAGGCTTAATACAATAAAAACAATTTTTTTCATTTTGTTCCCCTTTTGAAATTTTTATTTAAAAATCAGGGAATTTTTATTTTCCCTGATTTTACTAAAATACAAAAAGAATTTTTATTTTTTTGTCAAGTTTTCTTTTACAGCGGCTTGAGCTGCAGCTAAAATTGCCACAGGAACCCGGTAAGGAGAACAGCTGACATATTCCAGTCCTGCTTTATGACAAAACTCAATACTTTTCGGATCACCTCCGTGTTCGCCGCAAATACCGGTTTTCAGGTCTTTCCGCACGGATTTTCCTTTTTTAACCGCCATTTCAATTAATTGTCCCACACCTTGAACATCAAGCGAGACAAAAGGATCGGTTGTTAAAATTTCTCTTTCTTTGTAATCACCTAAGAAATGACCCGCGTCATCTCTTGAGAAACCGAATGTCATCTGAGTCAAGTCATTGGTTCCAAAAGAAAAGAACTCCGCTTCAGCCGCGATAATATCAGCTGTGAGAGCCGCTCTCGGGATTTCAATCATGGTTCCGATTTTATAAGGAACATCTGCGTTATTTTTCTTTAAAATTTCATCAGCAATCTTTTTAATTCTTTTTTTCAGGAAGACAAGCTCTGTTACCATGCCAACAAGAGGAATCATGACTTCAACAAAAACCTTGATTCCTTCTTTATGAAGTTCTGCGACAGCTTCAAAAATTGCCTGAGCCTGCATTTCATAAATTTCAGGGAAAGTAATCCCTAATCGGCATCCTCTATGTCCCATCATCGGATTAAACTCATGAAGAGATTCATTTTTCGCCTTGAGTTTTTTGATGTCAACCTTTAATTCTTTTGCCACGGCTTGCAGATCTTCCTCTGTTCTTGGAAGGAATTCATGAAGAGGCGGATCCAAAAGACGAATCGTAACAGGAAGCCCATCCATGATTTTAAGCATTTCTTTAAAGTCTTGTTTCTGCATGGCAAGGAGTTTAGCCAGAGGTTTTTTTCTGGATTCAAGGTCTTCAGCAAGAATCATCTCTCTGACGGCGATAATTCTATCTCCTTCAAAAAACATGTGTTCTGTTCTGGTGAGTCCCACGCCTTCTGCGCCAAAGTAAAGCGAAGTTTCACAGTCTTTCGGAGTATCGGCATTGGCTCTGACACGGAGTTTTCTGAATCGATTTGCCCAATCCATGATAACTTTGAAATTTCCCTGAGAAATATCCGGCTGAACCAGAGGTACTTGTCCATCGATGATTTCTCCGGTAGTTCCATTGATGCTGATATAGTCGCCTTCTTTATATTCTTTGAGTCCGATTTTGCATGTTCCTGCCTCTTCATTGATAGAAACGGCAGAGCATCCTACAATACACGGTTTTCCCATTGCACGGGTAACAACGGCAGCGTGAGAGGTCATTCCTCCTCTTGCAGTCAGGATTCCCTGAGCCGTATGCATTCCTCCTAAGTCTTCAGGAGAAGTTTCGGCTCTGACCAGCATGACTTTTTCGCCGTTCATTGCAATTTCTTCGGCTTTTTTAGAGTTGAAAATGATTTTACCGACTGCGGCTCCCGGAGAGGCGTTCAGTCCTTTTGCAATCACATTGTATTTTACTTTTGGGTCAAAGGTAGGGTGAAGAAGCTGATTCAGCTGTTCTGGATCCACTTTTAAAAGAGCCTGTTCTTCTGTCAGGAATTTTTCTTTTACCAGATCGACCGCAATCTGAATCGCAGCATTGGCAGTTCTTTTTCCGTTTCTTGTCTGAAGGATATAAAGGATTCCTTTTTCAATGGTAAATTCAATATCCTGCATATCTTTATAGTGTTTTTCAAGAATTTTTCTGACTTCCAGAAGCTGGTCATAGATTTTTTTGTTGACTTTTTCCAGTTCTGCTATCGGCTGAGGAGTCCGGATACCGGCAACGACATCTTCTCCCTGCGCATTCTGAAGAAATTCTCCGTAGAAAATATTTTCTCCGTTAGATGGGTTTCTGGTAAAGCAGACCCCTGTCCCTGAATCGTCTCCCATGTTTCCGAAAACCATGGCAACCACATTGACAGCGGTTCCCAGAAGTCCTGTAATTTTATTAATCTCTCTGTATTTATTGGCTCTTTCAGAATCCCATGAAAGGAAAACTGCTTTAACAGCATCCGCTAATTGCTCATTGACATCCTGTGGGAAATCTTTTCCTGTTTTTTCTTTAAAAGCTACTTTATAGGAAGCAACCAGTTTTTTCAGCTTATCGGCAGGAATATCTTTGTCTTCTTCCACACCGGCTTCTTTTTTCACTTTTTCAAGCTCATGCTCGAAAACTTTATGTTCAATATTTTTGACGACATTTCCAAACATCTGGATAAATCGCCGGTAAGAATCCCATGCAAATCTTTCATTGCTGCTTTTGGCTGCAAGACCTTCAACAGTCTTGTCGTTCAGACCAAGATTTAAAATAGTATCCATCATCCCCGGCATGCTGACTGCAGCGCCTGATCGAACCGATACTAAAAGCGGATTAGAAGCGTCTCCGAATTTTTTACCAGAAGTTTTTTCCAGTTTCTCAAGATTTGCTTTAAACTCTTCGTCCAAGCCTTCTGGATAACTATGATCATTTTTACTGAAATAATCGCAGACTTCAGTTGAGATGGTAAAACCCGGCGGAACAGGCAGTTTAATGTTGGTCATTTCGGCAAGGTTAGCGCCTTTACCGCCGAGAAGTTCTTTCATCGTAGCTTGACCCTCGGCCTTGCCCTGTCCGAAAAAATAAACCCACTTTTTTTTATTTTTCATCCAGTTTCTCCGTGTATTTTTTTTAATGTTATTTAAATTAATAATTTGTCGATACTAAAAACAAGAAAAATATTTATAAAATGAAAAAAAAACCGAAAAAGAAAACTAAAAAAGTTTAGGAACAGTGTATGGACAGAAAATCAATCTATTCTATTATATTTTTTTTGTTATTCAGTATAAAAATATTTTCTTCAAACGGCATGATGGAAACTTTTATCAAGACTGATAAAACTGTGTTTTCTTATGGAGAGCCGATCTATATTGATTATAATATCAGTAATGTGGATTTTCAGGCTGTCGAATTAAAAATCAGCTCCTATGCTTTTTTAAATTATAGAATCGAAATAACAGACAGTCAGAATATTTCTGTCAAAGAAAGGGATGAGGCTTTTTCCTATCAATATAAAACCCGTGAAGAACTTAAAGAGAAAAGCAATCCTCTCAGAGATAAAATTTTTCAGACCCGCGTGCTTTCTCCCAGAGAAATGACGGGAATCCGTCTGGATCTTCTGGATACTTACGAACTGAAACCCGGAATCTATTACCTGAAAGGGGTATTTTATCCTTCTTCTTCTGTCTTGCAGCCTGAGATTCAAATTGAAACTCCCGTTATCCGCATTATTATAAAAGAAAGCCACTACCAGGAAGAAGAGAGAAAGCTTGAAAAGGAAAAACTGAAAATCGAACTTCGGAATATTCAAACACCTGAGGATACGGTGCAGGCTTTTCTAGAAGGGAAGCTGGAGAAAAACTGGGAAAAATTTTTCTATGTTTTAGATACCCGAAAACTGATGAAGCTTTTTCCTCAATTTTATCAGTCTTTTGAAGATGCCCTGGATGAAGAGAGACGAAATATTGAAAAAGACTTCAAAATTTTTTTTCAGAACCTGAATACGGATGAAAAAATATTGACTTATGAAATTGAAGAAACCATCATTCGAAAAAAATACGCAATTGTGAAAGCTGTGATCAGTTCATCCTTTCATCAGAAAGTAATTAAAAGAGAATATAAATTCGGGCTTGAAAAAAAGGACCGCTGGTACATCTATGCCTACTCTGTCAATCAGAAATAGACTAAAATGTTTCCTGTCTTTGGATATCAAAACACTCGATGATATTCCAAGATTTTTGCTGTAAATTATAAATTGTTTTCAGCTTGTATTCTCCTCCTCCTGTCTGTGTTCCGTATTGAATCTGAAGAATTAGATTTTTCTTTTTATCGACAGCAATCCATTCACATTCTTCGCTGATACCCGTATCACGGATCATTTTATAGTAAGAACTTCCTTCTCTTCCATAACTATGGGGAATTTCTTTGAGCATTGTTTCATTCATGAAAAGAGGAATGCAGAAAGACTCATCATTTTTGCAGAGAAAAGGCATTGAATAAGCAGGATTATCGGGCATGTCTGGGCAAAATTCTTCTTCCTTGAATATTTCAATACGATAGGTCGAATTTTCTATTAACATTTTAGCATTTTTTTTATCTTGATAGCGGTAAACAAATTGACCGAAAATCCATCCCCTTTTTCCCTCTGCAGTTTTCACTTCATACCAATAATAGCTGAATTGCCTGTTTTTATCGATCCTTTCAGTTTTTTCAGATTGGTTTAAAATAAAAACAACTTCACCGATAAAAAGTTCTTTCAGAATTTTTCCCGAAAGCGAAGGCTCGCTTCTCATCCTGACTTTGTTTCCGGCAATGACTCCTGTGTCTTTGTCAAAAGAAAAACCTTGAACTGTACAAAAAAGAAAAAATAACAACAGGCAATTCTTCATTCTTTTTTACCAATAAACATACTCGTATTCAGAATATTCAAAAAGCTCTTTGACCACTTTTCCGAATTTTTCACCGGTTTTATATTTTTCTTCCTTGATTTTATTGCCCTGAGCATCGTTTTCATAGATCCAAGACTCAATCTCGTCATTCTTGTCGTTGTAAATTTTAACTGAAGTTAAAAATCCCTGAGGCGTATATTGGTAAAGCCATGTTTCAATAATGCTTCCGCTTTCGTCATTGTAAGTGGCTCTGATTTTATTCCCATTCCCACCGTATTCATATTTCCAGTTAAATTCAAAGTATCCGTTTCCGTCATAACCGGTGTACTCAATTTTTTTTCCATTCTGGTCATATTTATAGACATCTTTATAATCTATAGAACCGTCCGCTTTATAACGGATCCGTTCTATTTCATTTCCAGACTGGTCATAGGCAGAAGCTTCTCTAAATTCCATTTGTCCCGATGCATCGTATCCGATATACTCAATCGTATTGCCCTGAGAGTCATATTTGTAAAAATCTTTAAAATCCAGAGTGCCTTCTGCTCCATAGCCCGCATATTCAATTTTTTTCCCGTTTTCATAAGTATAAATATCTCTGAATTCCATTCCTCCGTCTGCGTTATATCCTATATATTCCAGTTGATTTCCAATCTGGTCATAAATATAAACATCTTTATAGTCTTTTCTTTTTTCAGACTGACCGAATTTAGATTCTATAATATAAGCGATTTTAATAAATTCTTTTACGCTGCCTTTTAACTCTTTCTGTTCCCGGTCCGATAGCTTTGCCGCTGAAAGAGAAACTGAAAAAAGGATAAGAAACGCAGAAAGAAAAAATCTTTTTAATAGGTTCATTTTTATACTCCTGTTCGATAAATCTCTTATTAATGAATTTAACGATAAATTCAAAAAAAAAAAATTATTTCTATTTGCTTACTTATATTTCTTTTTTGCATAATTTTTTTTCCACCTTTCTCAGGCTATATTTTAATAACCTGAATTCATTTTATTGAGAAGGAGAAAAAATGGGATCGATATTACTTACCATAAACCCGGGCTCAACCTCTACCAAGGTTGCGGTTTTCGAAGATGAAAAGGAGCTTTTTTCCAATACTCTCCGCCATACGGCCGAAAATCTGGCTCCATTTAAAAAAATGATTGATCAGTATGAGTTTAGAGAAAAAATAATTCTCAGTTACCTGGATGAAAACAAAATCTCTCATCTGGATGCTGTCGTGGGAAGAGGCGGACTCCTTCGTTCTATACCGAGCGGAACTTATGAAGTGGATGAAGAAATGATTCAAGACTTAAAAGAAGCTAAAAAAGGAGAGCATGCTTCCAATCTTGGCGGAATTTTGGCGAAAGAAATCGGAAACAAATACAAAGCGCCCGCTTTTATTGTGGACCCTGTTGTTGTGGATGAGCTGGAAGACATTGCCCGGATTTCAGGTATGCCTGAACTGGAAAGAGTCAGTATTTTCCATGCCTTAAATCAGAAAGCGATTGCGAGAAAAACAGCAGCATCACTGAATAAACCCTATGAAGAACTGAATTTGATTCTGGTTCACCTAGGGGGAGGGATTTCTGTTGGGGCTCATAAAAAAGGGAAAATAGTAGATGTCAATAACGCATTGGATGGAGACGGGGCTTTTTCTCCCGAAAGAAGCGGGGGAGTACCTGCGGGAGGTCTTCTGAAAATGGCTTTTTCAGGAAAATACACCCATGATGAATTGAAAAAGAAAATTACGGGTCAGGGCGGTCTGGTGGCTTATCTAGGGACCAACAGCGGAATTGAAGTCACTGAAAAAATGAAAAAAGGCGATCAGAAAGCCGAGCTGGTTTATCAGGCTATGGCTTATCAGGTTGCGAAAGATGTGGGTTCTATGGCGGCTGTTTTAAAAGGAAAAGTGGACGCAATCGCTATCACGGGCGGTATTGCATATGATAAAACTTTTGTAGGATGGATTGAGGAAAGAATCAATTTTATCAGCAAAGTGATTGTTTTTCCAGGTGAAGATGAAATGCTGGCCCTCTGTCAGGGAGGATTAAGGGTTTTAAAAGGAAGCGAAAAAGCAAAAAAATATTAGAAAAAAAAAGACGGCGGTTTATTCCGTCGTCTTTACTGCTTCATTTTTAAATAGAGTTTATAAAGTGTTTCAGGGTCAAGAGTCTCAGCTCTTGTATTGACGGTAAATGCGAATTCTTTTAAAATCCGGTCAAAAATTTCATTTCCCAATTTTTTTTTAAAAACAGACGCCAAGGTCTTTCTCCGGTTACTGAAAACAATATTCAGCCATTCTTCAAAACCTTTATCGTAATCTTTATTTTTTGGTTTAAAGCGCATATAGACAGAGTCCACATGGGGCTGGGGGAAAAAAGCTTTCGGGGGGACATAAAAAAGAATTTGGGCTTCTGTGTAAAATCCGGTTAAAACAGAGAGTCGCCCGTATTTTTTAGTCCCGGGTTCTGCCAGAAGTTTTTCTCCCGCTTCGGCCTGCATCAAAATAAAAGCTTCGTCAATAAAACTTAAATTTCTGAAAAGCCGAAAAAGAATGTCTTTGGTAATAGAATAAGGAATATTGCCCGCCAGAACAATTTTAGGATATTCCAGATCAGAAAAAGAAAATTTGAGAAAGTCTTTATGGATAATTTTAATTTTTTTTCCCAATTCTTTTTCAAGGTAGCGGACAAATCCTTTATCCAGCTCCACTACTGTGACCGGCTGGTTCTTTTCGATCAGATAACGGGTAAAGTGTCCGATACCGGGACCAATTTCAAGAATCGGAAGCGTATCTTTGAAAAAAGAAGCCATTTTAGCAAGCACATCGGAATCTAAAAGAAAATTCTGCCCTTTTTCTTTTGTCAGTGAAAGATTCAAAGACAAAAGAAGGGTTTTTAAGGTTTCTGGTTTATAAACAGGGTGCATCATTGTTTTAATTTTTTTGTTTCTGGAAAAGGGTGGTCAAGTTATTGTAAAGCTTTTCAAAATCAGCCTGATAATGGATATCCAAAAACTGGAGCGATTCATAATTGATTTCTGAAAAATTACACTGCCCGGTTCTGCAGTGCGCAATCATATTGGCAATATAAATAACGGCATTTTTTTTAAAATTTCCTTCTTCTGACTGGAGGGGAACATGGTGGTATTTAATCATGGAGACAATAGAGGGAGGAAAATTCCATTTTTCAGCGAGTCTTGCGCCAATCAAAGAATGGTTATAACCGTTTGTCATGCTTTCTAAAATATTTAAAGGGATTGATTTTTCTTCACAGATTCTGGAAATGTTTCTGTAAATATCGGGGCGGATAGACTGGGCAATGATTTTTCCAAGGTCGTGGAGGATGCCCCCCATGTAAAGCTCATCATAGTATTCTTTCAATTTATAAATCCGCGCAATTTCCTGAGCGTAAAAGGAAACTTCCGCTGAATGTTCCATAATTTCTTTTACAATATCTAATTTATAGCGGCTGATCAGAAGTTTTTGAGCCGAATAAGTCATGACCAGATTTCTGATTCCGTGAAACCCTATAAATTTAACCGCTTCTTCAATGCTGCTGACTTTTTTAGGGAGAGCATACATCACAGAATTGGCGGTTCTTAAAAGATCGGCGATTAAACTCGGATCTTTTTGTATAATCGGGGCAAGATCCTTGAAGTCTGCGTTCGGGTTGCTGAGCGCTTTTTCCAAAGCTAAAATATGGCTTGGAAACTGAGGTATTTTTTCTATCTCACTCACCATCATAGATGAAATTATTTCTTCTTCGGGGGATTCTAAAATATCAACAGGAAGTCTGATCTCGATCCGGGTTCCCTCTTGTTCTGAAAAAACTTTAATTGCGTTTTCCCCAACCCCTGCTTTTTTCAGCATTAAAATCATTAAAAGAAATCCGAAGCCGGCTCCTTCTGAAGTATCCAGCACATTTGTAAAAACTTCTTCAATCGATGCGTATTTTCTGGCGCTTAAAAATTTTTCCTGAATCCGAAGCATTTCAGCTCTCAAGATCGGAACATTGTTAAAAACCGAAATGACAGCTATATGATCCTGAAAATCGATTCCTATTTTGACATAAAAGCCAAGTGCTTCAGCATTTTGAAAATATTTTTCATAGTGCTCATTGATCGCATCTTTGAAATCCGACATTCCTTTTTCATAATCTTGTAAATCTGTTATATTCAATCCTTTGAGTTTGTAATGGATTCTTTTCAGGTTGGCTTTGTTGGCATTTCCGGCAAGTTCTTTCAAGACATAGCTTAAGGTCTGAAAAAGATTGGTTTTTTTATTTTCCTTCAATAAGGCTAAGAGTTCTTCTTCGATTTTCATCTCAGCTTTATGATCTATAATTGGAAAAAGAAGAGTTTTAGAAGACATTTTCAGTATCCTTACAAGTTCTATTTTACAAAATTTATTAAAGAGTTTCCAAAAAAAATAATTTATTTTATAATTTATTTAAAAAAATACAAAAAAGACTATTTTTTTATAAAAACTAAAGGATCAAGAAATTCATTTGATTTAATCACAAAAAAATGAATAAAATAATCTTTTTTTATTTGTGCAAGGGGGTCGTTAATCTTAATTTTTTTTAAAATGGGGATTGAGACAGCCTCCAATCCTTTGGAAGCAATAATCACAGTATAATCGCCCTGCTGGATAAAAATTCCTTTTCCATAGCCCCTGATTTCCCTGATTCCTGTAATAGTGCCGTCCACAGGAGATAAAAGTGAAGAATCCTGAAACATCTGAAAATGAATGGCGGGAATAGGAAAATCCAGTTTTATTTTAGAAGCGTAAAGCGGTTTTTTTAAAAAAAATCCCTCTTCTTTTTTTTGAGGCAGAAAAAGAACGGTTCCGGCATAAAGAGTATCTGATTTTAAGAGTTGCTTCAGTTCGTTTAATGGAATGTTAAATTTTTTGGAGATTTTAAAGAGGGTATCTCCTTTTTGAACTGTGTATTGAAGGGATGAATCATTTTCTTTTTTCACTTCTTTTTTGATAATTTTTTTTCTTTCTTCTCTCGTTTTTTTCAGGCAGGGTAGTATGAGAGTATCTCCTTCCCACATTCTTTCCAGTTTTTTCTCATCGTTTAAAGCATAAAGAATTTCCAGACTGGTTTTGTGCCTATAAATAATATCAAGGAGAGTGTCTCCTTTTTGAATTCTATATTCGACTATTTTTGTGTTTTTTAAGGGAATTGAAATACTGTCGCCTTCCCAAAATCTTTTAAGGGTTTCTTGTTCATTATGCTGTAAAAGATCTTTTTCAGACAGGTTGAATTTCTGGCAAAGGAGAGAAAGGGAATCCCCTTTTTTAATAATATATTCAAGTTTTTCAGATTCTTTCGCAAAAAGGTGGACATGAAAAAATAAAAGAAAAAAAATCAACTGCTTTTTCATTCTGTTTCCTTAATTTTAAAATCCTTAAATTCGATGTAATCAATTATGTTTACTGTGACAGCAATTACTTTTGCCAAAGAAGGACCTTTTTTTATCTGATAAATCAATTTTTCTACATTTTCATCATTTCCCTGAGCCATAATTTCGATTGCCCCGTCCAGGCGGTTTCTGATCCATCCCCTGATCTGAAGGCTTTTAGCGGCGTTATGGACAAAATAGCGGAACCCCACTCTTTGCACTCTCCCTTCCGCGATAATGTGAAAAGTTTTCAAACTATGACTCCTTCAGCCAGTCGTTTAATTTTTTTACTTCTGTCTTGTCTATGTCATTCTTTGTCTTAGTGCTTCCAAATACCTTGAGCTTAAAATTTTCAATGCCCCAGTTATGAAAAATGTATTTCCAGATTTTTTCATAATAAGGAATAAAAAAAACATTCGGCATTTCCCCGATCATGAGAGCCAATCCTTTTTTTTTCTTTCCCAAAGGGTGGTGCCAGTAAACCTGAGTTCTGTCAATAAGCGCTTTTAAAGGCGCCGGGAATCCGAAAAAATAAATCGGGCTGATAACCGTAATTGTATCTGCTGCTTCTATTTTTTTATAAACTTTCGTCATATCATCATTCAAAATACAGTTTTTTTTTGCAAAACAAGCTTCGCATCCTGTGCAGGCCTGAATATTGAGCTCGTAAGGAAAAATAATTTCACTGTCTTCTTGTCTATCCAATATAGAAAGAATAAAACGGGAAATTCCGTTTTTTTTAGGGCTTGCCACAATCAATAAGTTTTTCATGAGCTGAATTTTCGGTTTTCAGTAAGTGAATTTTGAGAATCAGATGACTGAAAGACGACAATACAGATTGCCGCCTCTTTTTTTAAATAAAACTTTCCTGCTGATAATCTTTTAAAAAGTGTTCCAGTTTTCCGTATGCTTCTTTTAAAACATCAATATTAGGCAGAAAAACGACCCTGAAATGATCCGGATTGGGCCAGTTGAAGCCTGTTCCCTGTACGAGAAGGACTTTTTCTTTTACTAAAAAATCATAGACAAATTTTTTGTCATCGTGAATCTTGAATTTTTTAGCATCAATTTTCGGGAAAAGATAAAAAGCGCCCTTCGGATTGACACAGGAAATACCCGGAATTTTATTAAGAGCTTCTACCGAGTACTTTCTTTGTTCATAAATTCTTCCGCCGGGTTTAATTAATTCAGTGAGGCTTTGATGCCCTCCCAGTGCGGTCTGAATGGCAAATTGAGCCGGTACATTGCTGCAAAGCCGCATTCCGGATAAAATATTTAACCCCTCGATATAGTCTGCCGCCAGTTCTTTTCGTCCGCTCAAAATCATCCAGCCCGCACGGAAACCTGCCGAACGGTGGGATTTTGAAATCCCATTGAAAGTGACAAAAAAAACATCATCCGAAAGAGTAGCCAGCGGGATATGGACAGCCTCGTCATAAATAATTTTTTCATAGATTTCATCAGAAAACACAATCAATCCGTGTAAAGCTGCAAGATTCACTATCTGCAAAAGAATTTCTTTGGGATAAACCGCCCCTGTGGGGTTATTGGGGTTGATAACCACAATTGCCTTGGTTTTCGGGCTTATTTTTCTTTCAATATCCTTAATATCAGGAATCCAGTCAGACTCTTCATCGCAAAAATAGTGCACCGCTTTTCCGGTAGCCAGATTGATCGAAGCAGTCCAAAGAGGATAGTCGGGAGCCGGTACCAGCACTTCGTCCCCTTCATCCAAAAGCGCCTGCATAGACATCTGAATCAGCTCGCTGACCCCGTTTCCGGTATAAATATCATCAATAGTAACATTAGGAATGTTTTTAAGCTGGCAGTCTTGCATAATCGCTTTTCTTCCTGAAAAGATTCCTTTTGAATCCGAGTATCCCTGGGCGTTTTTCAGATTAATAATCATATCGTGAAGAATTTCGTCAGGGGCATCCAGTCCAAACGGAGCAGGGTTGCCGATATTTAATTTAAGAATCCGGTAGCCTTCTTTTTCAAGCCGATCCGCTTCTGCCAAGACTTCTCCGCGGATATCATAGCAGACATTTGCCAGTTTATTTGATTTTTTAAAGTTGGTCATAGTGTTTTCTCCAGTGCTTTTAAATTTACTTAAAAAGCGAATCAACTTCAAGAGAAGATATGCTTTCCATCATCCCCAAGATTATTGAGAGAAATCGCAACAGCGATGGAGTAAAAGCTATGAGAAAAACGCATAAAAAATTGGGAATTTCTAACCCAAAGATTCATTCTACCGATACAAATTAATCTTTCATCTCTTCAGGATAAAAGGTTAAATTTTAAGATACGAGGAAGCAATGAAAAAAATACCCTATGGAATAGCCAATTTTGAAAAAATAAAAGAAAACAAACAATTTTATTATGTCGATAAAACAAACTATATTAAAGAAATCGAAGACTTAGGAAGTCAATATCACTTTTTCCTCCGCCCCCGGCGCTTTGGGAAGTCTTTGTTTCTCTCTATGCTCGAACACTATTACGACTTAAACCGCAAAAACCAGTTTGACGAGCTTTTTGGCGACACTTACATAGGTCAAAACCCCACTCCTTTAAAAAACAGCTTCCCGATTCTCAAGCTTAATTTTTCAGGAGTTCCTACAGATAGAGATTTAATTTCTGTCCAATCTTCTTTCAATTTAAAAATAAAGGGGAATATTCATTCATTCTATGTTTTCTATCCTTCTCTCACCGGAGGAGAATCACAGTTTGAAAAAGATTTTTCAAATATAAAGGATGCTACGGATATACTCAATGAATTTATTCGTTTGATGTTTGAAAAAAACATCCGCTACTACCTTTTGATCGACGAATACGACAATTTTGCCAACAATGTCTTGATTCACCACGGCAAAGACAATTATCAGGCGCTGACCCATAGCGGAGGATTTTTAAGAAGTTTTTTTGCTGCCATCAAGAATGCAACTGAAACTAGAACAGTCGAAAGAATGTTTGCCATAGGAGTATCTCCCCTTGTGCTCTCCGATGTTACGAGCGGCATGAATATCGGGGATAATATTTCTTTTGATCTTCCTTTTCATGCGATGGCAGGGTTTAGCCAAAATGAAGTTGAAAGCATGCTGGATTATTATATTGAGCAAAAAGCAGTTCATAAAGAAGACAGGCAAACGATTATCGATATTTTTAATCAAAACTACAACCATTATTCTTTTTCTCATCTGACTGAAAAAACTCTCTACAATTCAGACATGGTGCTTTATTTTTTTAATAAATACTTTAAGTCAAATCAAATACCGGATTATTTTCTGGATGAAAATGTCCGAATCGACTACGGCAAACTCAGGTTTCTCATCTTAGAAAGCGGGAAACTCAATGGGAACTTCAATATTTTATCAGAAATCATTGAAAACGGAGAAACCCCCTGCGAGCTCGTCCACTCTTTTGCCCTCAATGAAATCATCCAAAAAGACAAGTTTAAATCCTTTCTTTATTATTTAGGGCTTCTCACAATCAAAGAACATATTTATGGATCTAAATTCATTCTTTCTATTCCCAATGAAGTGATTAAAACCATGCATTATGATACCATTCGTGCCTCTTTAAGTGAAGGGATCAAGCTCAATATCAATGTTGATTTCTTGAAAAATGAGTTTGACAATCTGGCTTTTCACGGAAGATGGAAAAGTATTTTTGACCATATTTTAGAAAAACTTTATGAAATCGCATCAATTCGGGATTTTATTCAAAAAGAGCACGGGATTAAACTTTTCATGCTGGCTTACCTCAATGTCTCGCCTCTTTACTTTGTAGAGAGCGAGCCTGAGATGAATAAAGGCTATGCAGATATATTTTTACGAAAAAACACTTTTACCACAGACAAAACTCAGCATGAATACATC
>MIAO01000079.1:15961-32089 GCA_001829155.1 Spirochaetes bacterium GWB1_36_13
TCAGCATGAATACATCGTAGAGCTCAAATACTTGACTCAGGAAGACTTGAAAAGAGAAAACTCGATTGACATGCACCGAAAAGAAGCCATCGGTCAGCTTGAAAAATATGCGGTTTCTAAGACCATCACCTGCACGCTTCATAAAATCATTTTAATCTGCAGCGCTCAGGAAGTACTTTTATTGGAAGAGGTTTAAAAGATTGATATCATATTAGTCTATATTTAAAAATTACGAAGTTGCAGGCAATCGGGAAAATCATTAAATTGCGCAGAAAGAATCAGATAAAAATTTCATACATTCCGGTCAAAAAGATGTGCCTGACTGATTAATATCATAGAAGAAGACTGAACAGAGTTTCTTCCTCTTAAAATAGATTCAATAAAAGCTTTATTATCTTTAAGTATTTGAGTCATCATCCCTTCGGCAGAACCGTTTTTATAACGGGCAATGTATTGTTCGAGTAAATAAAAAACAGATTGAGTTTGAGCTGTGATTTCCATTTTAATATCCTTTGCATATGCCCGAGGTGGGATTTGAACCCACACGGATCGCTCCACAGGTACCTGAAACCTGCGTGTCTGCCAATTCCACCACCCGGGCAAGATTTACAAAGTGAACACTATAAATTTAGCTAAATCTTCTTATAAAGTCTATACTTTATTTATTTTTTCAAAAACATTACTCAACCACTTCAACATCAAGTATTTTGACTTCTTCCAAAGGTATAAAGTTACTATCTACGCGGAGGCTCATCATGTCTGAAAGAACTTTATCTCCATCAATCACCTTGCCAAAGATAATAATAGGGTCTGTTTTCACATCTTCTTCATTTCTTTCGATTGCAGTCGAATTGGTATTAATTGAAAAGAAACCAAATACTTCATTTTTAGCGCTGTATAAAAGCTCTCCCTTTTCAATTTTTTTATCTTTTTGAACAATCTCCAGTTCAAGTTCTTTGCGTGCAGCATCATCAATCGCTTCCCATTTAACAGTTCCACCCATACTGATTAAAAAATTTGAAGGCGGAAGATTCAGAATCTCATCTATCAAAGTATTGCTGTATCTTTTTTCCTTGCAGAGTTTTAAAAACAATTCCACTGATTTTGGAGCCGCTTTCTTATAAAAACCAATTTTTACATCTCCCATTGTAGTCTTAAAGACAACTGTCGGTTTGCTGCTTAAATCATATTTTTTAGCAGAACAGGATGAGAGAAGCGCAATTGTCAATATCAGTCCTATTGAAATTAAATATTTTTTCATTATTCCTCCTGAATTTTATAATCCACAGTTAATAATAATAAATAAAATTGAAATATTTGTCAAGAATTTTATTCATAAATTAAGTACAAATTTGAAAGAACTCATTATAACAAAACCCATAAATCAGGAAATAAAGCAAAAAAATTGATTAAGAATAAAAATCTATTTTCTGCTGCTTCTTCTTCTTTTCTTGATACAGGACTTTTCCTTTTCACACTGCCCCCATTCATGATTTTAATAAATCCATAACGGTAAGCGGTCAGACTCTTCAGACAAAACTGCCGTTGATTTTCATCCATAAGTATGTTGAAAACTGAAATAAAGCGAAAAGCCCCTGTTTTATCAAAAAGAATATTGATCTGGGTTTTCATCTCTGAAAAAATATCGGAAACAAAAACAGGATTCTTTCTCAGCTTTGCCTGAACAATTATTTTTAAAATCTCCAATTTATAAAAATGACTCTCTCTTTCCTGAAAATAGATTTTTCTATCTTCTTCAATCCGTTGATAAGTTCGTTGAGAAACAAATTTTTCCAGTCCCTTCCATTCATCTTCGCTGAAAGCTCTTGATAAAACGCTATCTTTGATTTTTGTCAGAAATAAAACTAAATTTTTAGGTTCAATATGATCAAAGATCACTTTATCTAAAGGATTTGCCTGAAAAAACATTTTCAACTTTTTACTTTCCAAAGATTGCATAAAATTCAGATAAAGAGGAAAAATTTTCTTTGCTTTTACAAAGCGGGTAAGAGCATAATTTGAAAGAAAATGAGTAATTTTTTTCCAGTTTTCATCTTCTTTTAAAACATTTTCAACCGGTCTGACTTCTTCCCGAAGCATTGAAAAGCTTCGTTCTGAAATAAAACGAGAAAGTTCCAGTTTCTCTTCCAATTCTTGAAAAAGAGTATCCAGCATCTGATAAGATATTAATTTTTCAGAAAGAATAAAATATACAAATTCTTCAATTTCAGTGTTTTTTAAAAAATTCTTCATCTTAAAAACCTGGAAAATGCTTAAATCCATCCTGTTATAAACAAAAGGAAAAGCTTCTTCTATTTTCAGATTGGAAATCCCGGATAATTTTTTAATAATCCATTCATAAATTTCTTTTTCTATCATAACCAGAGAGGATTCAACCGGCTCTTGAAAATCTACCGCCTGATTTTCTTCATAAGATTTTAGTCCTAAAAAAAAATTCCAGAATTCTTCGTTATCAAAATTATTTTTCAAACAAACAATAAAAGATTTTCCGCCGGAAAGATAAAAATGAAAGTATTTCTTTTTATCCGGTAAACAGTCTGTATTTTTAAAAAAAAGACTATCCAGCATGTTTTTTCCAGATTAGTAGTATTTCCAGCTTTCCAGATAATAAGTCAAAATACTGGGCTCAAAAAGTGTATTGGGCTTGGTTTTGACATAAGCAGTATCTTTTGGAAAAATAAAAAGAGATGTAATAAGTTCATCAGATAAAAATTTAAGTTTTTCATCTGCTATTTCAATTTTTTGGGGTACAGCAAGAACTTTATCGGAAAATAAAATAAAACCCCAGCTGCCAAAAGAAGGAACTTCAGCTTGATAAGGAAGAACCGAGGCAAAACCCGCTTTCTTTAAAGTATCAAAAATACACCAAAACGCCTCTCTGGCATGATAGGGAGAAGTGGATTGAGTAACCCCGACTCCTTTTTCTTCAAGATTTTTTTTCATGTAATGATAAAAAGAAGTAGAATAGAGTTTTGCAAGACTTTCATTATTCGGATCAGGAAGATCTGCAATAATAATATCCCATTGCCTCTTCGAATTTTTTAAAAAATTAAACGCATCTTCATTAAAAACTTCTACCAGAGGACTGGAAAGAGAGTGTTCATTTAAAAGCGTAAGTTTTGGATCATCTCTAAAAAGTTCGGTCATTCTCTGGTCGAGATCGCATATTGTTATTTTTTCAATATTTGAATATTTAAGCATTTCTCTGACTGCAAGACCATCTCCGCCGCCCAATATTAAAATTTTTAATTTTTCTTTTTTTTCAGCCAGAGCTAAAGGAATATGAATCAATAATTCATGATACCTTGCCTCATCTTTGGAAGAAAACTGAATGTTCCCGTCTAAAAAAAGCCTGACATCTTCTTTATTTTCCGTAATCACAATCCGCTGATACTTGGTCTGCTCAAAATAAACAATCTTATCTTCATAAAGCCGCTGCTCCAGATAGATTTGAATATCTCTTGCTCCGACAAGCAGAAATAAATTAAAAAAGATTAAAACTATCGGAAGAAGCAGGAGTTTTTGAGAAAACGATTTTCGAAACCGTATCCCAAATAACAAAGCAACCACTAAATTCCCGATGCCTACAAGAATCGATGATTTTATCAATCCGAAATAGGGCAAAAGAAAAAGCGGAAGCGCCACACTCCCGATCATAGCGCCGATATAATCAAAACTGAACAGGTTGGATAGAGTCAGTTTAAAATTGTTTTTTATATCATTGATAATTCTTCCTATTAAAGGAATTTCAAACCCTACCATAACTCCGATCACGGCAATAAAAAAATAAACCAAAAAAGAATAGACATCAGAAACGGAATAAAAATAGAAAAGAGAAATAATGCTGATGCTTCCAAAAAAACCGATCAATGTCTCTATAACAAAAAAGAGAACAATAATATTTTTCTGGACAAACCGTGTCAGATAGGAGCCGATTCCGAATGAAACCATAAATGCCCCGATTGTCAGGGAAAACTGTTCGACTGAATTTCCTAAAAGATAGCTTGAGGCCGTTCCAATCAGAAGCTCATACAAAAGCCCGCAGCACGCAATCACAATAATAGAAAACAAGAGAATCAGAGTATCTTTGTTTAAATTAGTTTTCATAAGGGATCCTGAATTGTTTTTTGAATTTTTAAATATAGAAAGAAAAAAAAGAAAAGACAACGCATTTTCAGAAAACAGCTTATCTTTTTACAATCTCAGCCAGTTTCGAGTGAATAAAAAAAGAAATCCTTTTCACATCGTCTTCTGTAATTTCTATAAAAGAAATACCCAGTTTATTATCTATTTTTTTCATAATTTGCGCTTTCGTCCTGATTACATGTCCTCTGAGATTAAGCTGACATCTTGGGATCACCAGTTTTTCCGGAAAATTATCGATCTGCTGCGTCGGGATTTCCAGAAGAGCACCGCCAATACTTAAATCAAGAATATTTGCATTGATAATATCTTTTTCATCCTCAAGATGAATTTTCCGGTACAAGATCGCTACTGATTTATCGTCTCCTCTTAATTCTACCCGGACATGTTTTCGTTTCTGATTGTATTTGATCCCGATTTTATCTAAAATCAGAATAATTGCTTTTGCTGTTTTCAAGGAATCAAAAGCACGCGGAATATAACCTAAAACCGTATTTGGAAATTTCTTCAGCATTTTATCAGACCACTCAGTCGGACTCGAATAAAAAATTATCCTCAAATTAGGAACTTTATTTAACCATTTAGAAAGCATGGATTCATGATCAAATCTCTGATTATAATTAATAAACACCAGAACAATTTCTTTATGATCAAACATTTTCCACGCGTCTTCCTCATTATTGCAGGAATAAACGCTGAAACCTCTCGGAATAAAAAATTCGACAATAAAATTGGAAATTACATCAGGAATGTTATAAAGCAAAATACCGGCCGGATCCAAAAACCGTTCTTCTTCATGAATCACAATATAAATATTAAAATCTCCGATAGGACCTGTAAATTCAATCACCCCAATTTGAGTATTGGGAGTAAATATTTCAACATCTTTTCCTAAAATCGCCTTTGGAGTTTTAATATCGCAGTCTAAATTCATATCTTCCAGAAAGCCTGTAGCATTCCCGGCAATCATATTCCCCACTTCATGAATAGCAGACTCCATTAATTCAGTATCGTTATCATCATCCGTATTCATCTGAAGGATATGTTTGGCAAGCTTATACGCGAAGGTTTTAGACATATCAAAATACACTTTGGTCTTGATATCTCCAATAACCTCAATTTCAATTTTAATTTCTCCAATCGATTTATTGCCAGTATGCTGATAGACTTCCTTTTTCTCAAATTTCACGCCTGTCAGTTCATTTAAAACCTTAATTCCCGATTTTAAAAAGGGAATAAGAATTTGAGTAAAATTATTCGGCTTTTGTTGATGCATCCGTTTTTTTCTCTTCTGGTTTATTTTTTTCTGAATAGGCATTTAATAATATACTATATTTGCTACCCGAATTCCAAAATGTATATCCCATATCAATACTTTCTCTTACGCCTTTGACTTGATTGGAAATATACTTTTCGCTATAATATTTGTTATCAAAGCTTTTATTCATTTTAAAAGCCTGCACCCAGCCTCTGACGACAGTATTTTTTTTCGCCATATAATAATTTCTGAGACTACCAAAATAATATATCCGATAAGTTCTCTCTTCTACAGGAGGATGAGCTAGAAACTCCTGAGCAAAGTGAGACGGATAATACATAGGACAAATTACATCTACGAATTTTTGAAGCATCTCAACTTCCTGACCTGTTCTTGCTCCTGTTCTATGCCAGCCGTTTGCTCCATAAATATCAATCGAAATAGGCGCATCAATATTTTCCCTTGCGTAAGAAAGAAAAGAAATTAATGCGCTTTCTTTATCCATTCCCTTGTCTTTAAAAGAATAATGAGTTTGTCCGAGATTGTCGCCGTCTGTGGGAAAACGGATATAATCAAACTGAATTTCATCAAACCCTTTTTTAATCAGTTCTTTTGCTGCTTCTACATTATATTCCCAGATTTCCTCCGAATAAGGGTCAACCCAATATTCTTTATTGTACTTGCCGTTAATAATTCCTCTCCAGCTTTTTCCACTGCTCTTATCTTTGACCGCATAACGACCGTTGTCAAATCGATAAGCAACCTCATCTTTGAAAATAACCATTCTTGCCACAAGATAAATCTTTTTTTCTTTCATAAAAGCTGTAAATCTTTCTATATCGATCGGATTTTTAACTGAGTCCATTTTTTTTAAGATAGGATTGTCTGTTTTAAATCTTAAATGACCAAAATCATCTTTCATATCAATCGTAACCATATTCAGCCCGACTTTTTCCATGAGGTTTCTGGTTTCAGTAAGCCTTTTTTTATCATTTGCAAGATGCGTCTGAAGATAAATCCCCTCTTTTCTATCCGCAACGCTCAGATATTTTTTTTCATTATTTTTTGTTACAAGCCATAGTTCAGAAAGGTTATAGACCTCTTTTCCATTTTCTACCAAATACATACTTTCAATTACAGTCTTGATCTTTTCCTCGAATGCAGAGGTGAGTTTTTCAATATTGACTTTTTGAAGAGAGCTGTCTTTTGAATCATATTCCATAAACCCCTTTTCTGTGATGAAAGAAATTAGCCCGTCTGAAAAAGAAAGATTTTCTATCATACCAAAATTTTCTTTCATTTTAAAGAGTTTTTTCCACACACGGTTTTTAAGATTGAGTTCGTAAACAATTGGAATGAAATTGTTTGCAGCAAATATCCTATACTGATCTTTTTCTTTTTTTATTAGAATATCTGATACTTCTTCGTATATTTTAGAATATTTGTACATCCCCTCGTTCCACTGTTCCCATTTCCCTTTCTTGGATATATTTTTATAAAAAATTCCTTGAAAAGGATGAGTGAAAAAAATTTGTAAATCAGGATTAGAAAAAACAGCTACTGCTTTTATTCCGCTTGCGCGGGTAGGATTATCAAATCCGTTCCAAGTTTCACCCCCGTTTTGAGAGTAAAATATTTTATCTTTTGTACAAGTAACTAAATTTTTAGGGTTTGCAGGATCGACTTCCAGATCTTTTAAGTCTTGAATATCATTGGTGAAAGATTTTTTTCCGTCTTTAAAGTGTTTGATCACTTTAAAGCTCAATCCTTGATTCAGCTCTTTAAAATCTTTCAAATTATCAGAAAAAACAACGCCTTTAGAAGTCAGAAAATAATAACCGGATTCTACTTTCAGAATTTTCTTAACTTCTCCCTGATTCCAGATTAAGACGGGTTCATTATTTGTCTCCCAATAGTAAATTCCAGCAGATGTTCCAAATAAAACAAAATTTTCCTGATTGGTTTTCAGGGCGGAATTCTTGACTTCCTGTTTCATCGGTTCAAAAGAAGGTTTATCTTCCGTATAAGAAAGAGAGAGTAGAAAAATCAGAAAAACAATATTGAAACTAATGATGATAAGTCTCTTATGCATCACTTTAACTCCTTAGTTTTTTTTTAAAAATAATAAAAGTACCATAGGTTTTAAGCTCATCAAAAAACCTCATTCTTCTTCCATGTTTATCCAGCATATATATATCGAAATAATCCGAATATTTTTTAGCGCTAAATAAACCCAATCCATACCTCATAAAATGATTTTTTTTCCTGTAATGTTCAAAATCTTCAGAAAAAACATCAATTTTTTCAGCCGGCTCATAAATGTCATAGGGAAGTTTTCTAATATCAAAACCTCCTGCTCCATCCATAATCACCGTTGTAAAGTAATTTTCATCGATCCGTACTTTCAATTGAATTTTTTCATCTTTTTTTCTTTCACGACTTGCCCGGATTGAATTAAAAACAAGTTCGCTGACTACAAATTCCCAATTATTCCTATCGGTTTCCGATAAAGGAATTCTTAATTGAATTAATGCTGCAATAATATCAATTGTCGTATTTTTTTTTGAAAAAATCAATTTAAGATGGGGATACTTTTTTTCCTGAAAATGAATCATTAAAATCCCTATATATTAATTAAGTATAACAAAAACAGGAAGATTTTCTATTATTTTCGATGTTTTTAAAAGAAAAACCGGCTTATAGCCGGTCATTAATTTCAGAGAACTGCATAAATAATGAGTGAAATCGCGATGTAAAAACCAGCCTGGAGCCAGCCTACTGCAGGATTTCTGTCTTTTGAAATCTCATCGTCAAGCTGAAAAGGAGTAAAAACATCGAGCAATAATTTAGCTACAGCTAAAGCGATCATTCCAAAGATAGAATAAATCAAAGAAACTGCAAGATCTAAATAAATCGGGACATTCTTCACTGCCTCATCTTTCAACGAAGCAATAATAATCAATGCAATCGCAATAAGAAAGCCAAATTCCGCAATTCCTGCTGCAGGGTTGTCTTTTTCAAAAATTTCTTCAGTCGATTTATATTTGGTAATCAGATCCCATATTTTTCTTCCTAGAAAAAGCATAATCAGACCAAAAACAAAATAAACCGCCGCTACTCCTAATTGAGTCATACTCTTTAAAATGTGTTCCATTTTACTCTCCTGGTAGAATATTTAATTCGGATTCTCTGATTGAGATACCCGTACTGATTTCTAATTCTCCTCCATAATCTTCAATAGAAAGATAGGAAGTTTCATCTTCTGATATATAATCTTGATAGGCGCACTTATAAGACTGAATCCCGGCACGACTTGTTAATGATCCGCTCGCCGTTCCTTTTTCCTCAAGAAAATATTTTTTTCCATTATAGGTCAGCTCTTTTGGAAAATTGTTCTGATACGGAAAATCTTTCACAAGAGTGTAAAATACCAGTCCTATGCTTCCATCATCTACTTCAGCAGAAAGCCAGCAAGTTTCTTTCGGAGTCTGCTGAAATTTATACTCTTTCCACATAAATCCGTCATCCACCCAGTCAATAACAGCCAAAACTTCATAATCAATTTCATAATAGATAACAATATCGCCTACTTTAATATTCATAGGAGTTCTTTTAATCACATCTGTCTTTTTTTTCTCAGGAACGCCAAAAAGCCTCTTTAAAAATCCCATATCGGAATCCTCCTATTTCCCCGCATTCGGTCCTCCGCCTCTGTACTGTCCGCTCAAACTTCCCTCTCTCATGGAAGGGCTGTACCAGACTCTCTCAGAATTTCCGCCGTAAATAAAATAATAGTTTCCTTCCTGATTCTTTTTCCCTACCACAACATCATCTGAAACAGAAGAGGCGCAGCGGTAAAAACCAACTGCTATCAACAGCATTAGACCAAACATAATAATACTTTTAATCATTTTGGTATCCTCCAGACTTTAGGCATACCAGCCGCATATCCATAATTTACATCAAAATCAGATGGATCATCCGTATATTCAAACGATAAATAGGCTGACCAGTTCGAGTTGGTAAAATTGACTTCTTTTTTTGTCCGCTCTTCTTTTAAATTGTTATGATAAAAAGTCTGTACCTTATATTCTTTTGAACTCGACACATCTTTCCGGAGAGCCTGATTTTTATAAGTCACTTGCCCGTCAGGTATGGTTTGAAAAACTTCTTCTGGAAAATCTTCATAATAATAGTAATAATAATTAATTTCAGTTTCACCGTCATCTACTTCCACTTCTTTCTCCATCTCAAAAAAAGTCGTTTGCCCGTCTTTTTCCAGAATCAGCTCTACCTGTTTTCCTACCTGCCCTTGTTTGACAGAAAAACCTGCCAGATGATAATAATTTTCACGGTATTTTTTAAAAGGAAGCTCTATTAGATAGGTATATCGAGTGAAATCAAACTTGTTAAACAAAAGATCATTTTTAGACAATCCATGATCTACCAGTAACCCTGCGGCAAAGATTCCAAAAATAATAAAGAAAATAAAAGCGACAATTGTGGAGGCAGGAAAGGGATTGGAGTTGCTGTAAAGTTTTATTTTGACCTTTCCGGCTGAAATATTTTTTATCGCATTATAATCTGTGTTTCTTCCGCTTGGCAAACCTGCCGTAATATAAAATTCTCCCTGATAAGGGAAACGGACAAAAACATTGTCTTCATAAATTTCTTCATGCCAATACTCTTCATAATACTCGCCTTCATCATATCCGGTTTCAATTCCGTCCTGATTCCAGTAATTTCCATAAAAAGTGAAAAGATATTCTTTGTCTTTATCATAAATTTCAAATGCTATTTCGTAGTCTTTAAGATTATCCAGCGGAAGCCCTGGAATTGAAAAAATCATTTCATAAGTCAGGTTATCTGAATTGACTTGAATCTTTTTCGCATAACTGTCAAACTGCTTTTTCCATTCTTCTTTCTGAACTTCACTTTCTTTTGATTCGTTTTCATCTGTCATCGTTTCATCTTTTTTTTCTTCTTTACCTGATTCATTCAATGAAACAGGGGCAATCAAAAGCTGATCCGAGATTTCCAATTTTCCAGAAGCACATTTCTGAATTCCAAAACCAAGAAAAAACACCGCTAAAATAAAAGAAGCAATGACGGTAAATCTGGCAAATACTCTTTGAGGCGCAGTTTTCTTTTTATACGAAGTAAAAAGCTGCTGAATTTCTTCTGTTGTCATCTTTTTTCTCTTTTATAATTTTTACTGATCAAAAAAAATTATTTATAATTTAATAAAATTTATTATAAAATAATAATAATATTTTTAGAAAAAAAATTTTCCGTTATCTTAGTTTTTTTTATACAACTGCCTTATTTTCGAATATTCATCTTTTTTCAGTTTATCATAAATACGATAACAATTTTTTCCGCTGGATTTTGCTTCATACAATGCATCATCCGCTTCTCTCTGCATCTGCTTAAACCTGATTTCCGCATCTTGGTTTTCAATAATTTTTGCGTTTCCAAATTCATAAATCATATGAGATATTCCGCTGCTGACCGTAACTTTAAAATTTTTCCCGTGAAAGTGGATTTCAAGATCCCTTATTTTTGAGAATATTTTATCGATATAAACCAATGCACCCTCAATAGCCGTTGAAGGAAGGATAATATCAAATTCTTCACCCCCAAAACGGATCACATAATCAGTGGGGCGGGAATTTTCTTTCAAAATTCTTGCGACATGAATCAAAACTTCGTCTCCTACATCATGCCCGTATAAATTATTAAATTTTGAAAAATCGTCAATATCAAAACGGATAAACGATACCGGATAACATTTCGCTTTCATGCCGTAGTAAATTCTGGACGCTGTCTTTAAAATATTGGTCAGATAATCGTTTTTCATTCTCAACAGATTGGTTTTCTCATCCAGATTGACTTTTTCTTCCAGAAGCCTGTATTTATCTAAAAGAGATGCGTATTCCAGTTCCGACTGCCTTAGGTTTTCCACCACTTCATCATTGACCGCATCTTTTTCATAAAGATAAATCAGCAGTTCAATGTTGCGAAGCTGGTTTTTCGTAAGTTCTTTTTTCTGAAACTGCATATTTTCTCCTTGAGAAAAATTCAATTGAATTTTAAATATAAAACAAATTCAACTGAAAGAAGCAAAAAATTATCGATTAAAGTGTTTAAAAACCATTTTCAGTTTCTCAGGGTCTTTTTTCCCTGGAAAAGCTTCTACGCCGGATGCGATATCAATCCCATAAGGGTTTAGCTTCAATGCTTCGCCGATTGTATCCGGATTGATCCCCCCTGCCAGAATATAGGGGCGTTTCATTTTTTGTAGAAGCTCCCAGTTAAACGATTTTCCCGTTCCTCCATAGAGCCCCTCCTTATAACTGTCCAGCAAAGGAAAAAATGAAGAAGCGTTGATTTTTTCAATTTCAAATTGATCTTTAACACGGTAGGCTCTGTATGTAATCGCCGGAGGAAAGGATTTTAAAATTTCGTTATTTTCACTATGAATCTGAATCCGATCCAGAAAACACAATTCTTTCATTCTTAAAATTGTTTCCAGGCTTTCTTCGACAAAAACACCTACTTTCAAAATAAAAGGGGGGAGTTTTTCGATGATTTCCTTTGCCTTTTCCGGCAAAACAGAACGAGGGCTCTGGCTGTAAAAAATGAATCCAAGTGCGTCTGCTCCCAGAGAGGCAGAAAGAAGCGCATCTTCCAGATTGGTAATACCGCAGATTTTCACCTTGGGCATCATAAAACGCCTCTCAGTTCCAAAAGTTTTTTTCCCGGATTTTCATGGGTCACCAATGAACTTCCAATTAAAAACCCGGAAGCGCCCAGAGAAATAAATTTTTGAATTTCCTCTCTCTCTTCGATCCCGCTTTCAACAATCACAGGAAAATCTTTTTTAATTTCTTTTAAAAGCCCGATCGAAATATCCAGCTCCACTTTTAAAGTCTTCAGATTTCGGTTGTTGATTCCCAGTACAAAACCATTAAGATGGCAAATTGACTCATAAGTTTCACGGCTGTGCACCTCAAGAAGGACATCCAGCCCATAGCCTTTCGCCGCTCCGATCAAATCGCCGATCAGAGAGGGATCAAGCATTTCCCCAATCAGTAAAACAGCATCAGCGCCCAAAAGCTTTGCTTCTGCGATTTCGTATTCATCCACAATAAAATCTTTCCTTAAAACAGGCAGCGACACCGCTTTTTTGACCAGAGGAATAAAATCGGGAGATCCCAGAAAAAACTTTTCTTCGGTAATCACCGATACTGCCTTGGCTCCGTTTTTTTCATAAATTGAGGCCAAGAGTTCCGGTTTTAAATCAGGGTTTAAAACACCTTTGGCAGGGGAAGCTTTTTTAATTTCCGCGATAATTTTAGTTTCTTTTTCCTGATTCCCGGAAAAAACTTCATAAAAGGACCGTTTTTCTTTTTTTTGATCCCCAAGCTTTCTTTTCAGCTCTGAGAGTGGTTTTTCTTTTTTCAGAAACGCGACTTTTTCCAGTTTGACTTGTTTGACTTTTTCTAAAAACATCAGCTCCGGCTCACTTCTTTTAAAAGATTAACTTTTTCCAAAGCTTTTTTGCTTTCTATTACTTTTTTCGCCAGCTCCACTCCTTCTTGAATGCTTGCTGCCATACCGGTAATATAAAAAGCAGCCCCGCTGTTTAAAAGAACAATGTCTGTTTTAGCGCCGGTGAGTTCTCCCCTGAAAATTTTCAGGATAAATTCCGCGTTCTCTTTTGCGTTCCCGCCTTTCAGTTCATCAAAAGGGTAAGACTTTAAGCCGAAGTCTTCGGGCTTGATAAAGTAAGTTTCAATTTTCCCGTCTTTCAGCTCCGAGACTTTGGTTTTCCCGGTAATCGTGATTTCATCAATTCCGTCCATTCCATGAACCACCATCGCCCGTTTGGTTCCGAGATTTTTTAAGACAGACGCAAGAATTTCGGTCAGGCTTTCCTGATAGACTCCCAGAATCTGATAACTTGCCCCCGCAGGATTGGTCAATGGACCTAAAATATTAAAAATCGTTCGAATACCGATTTCCCTTCTGGGACCGATCGCGTATTTCATGGCTCCATGAAAGGAAGGGGCAAATAAAAATCCGATTCCTGCTTTCTGGATACATTTTCCGACTATTTCAGGAGTGGCTTCTATATTGATTCCCATTTCCTGCAGCACATCCGCGCTTCCGCAGAGGCTTGAAACCGAGCGGTTGCCGTGTTTTGCCACTTTCACGCCGCCGCCGGCTGCCGTAAAAGCGGTCGCAGTGGAAATATTAAAAGTCATCGTTCCGTCTCCGCCTGTCCCGCAGGTATCCAAAATAGTTTCGCGGTCGAGGTTGATATCGTCTCTGTCTAAATCCAGAGCAGCTTCATCCACCGGTATTTTCGATGCTTTGCTTCTCATGACCCGGGAAGCCCCTGTGATTTCATCCACAGTTTCACCTTTCATTCTCAATGCTGTAATAAAAGATCCAATCTGAGCCTGAGTTGCGTTTCCGCTCATGATTTCTTCCATGACTTCAATCATTTCACTTTCTGCCAGGTTGTTTTTGGCTACTACCTTTGAAATGGCTTCCTTAATCATTTTGTTTCCCCCAAAATTCATCTGCCGATGTCAAAAAATTTTTTAACAGTTTTTTCCCTTCCTGAGTCAGAATGGATTCAGGATGAAACTGCACTCCTTCCAGTAAAATTGTTTTATGCTTTATTCCCATGATTTCCCCGTCCTGCGTCCAGGCTGTAATCTTAAAATCAGGATGAAGGGTTGCTTTTTCGATGGCAAGCGAGTGATAACGGGTGGCTTCAAAAGGATTTTCAATATTTTTAAAAACCCCTTCATTGCTGTGAAAAATAAAAGAAGTTTTTCCATGCATCAAAGCCTTTGCCTTGATAATATTGGCTCCATACGCATATCCGATGGACTGATGCCCCAGACAAACTCCTAGAATCGGAATTTTTCCCGCGAAATTTTTAATCGTTTCCACAGAAATCCCCGCATCTTTGGGAGAACAGGGACCGGGAGAAATCACCAGCTTCGCGGGACTGATTTTCCGGATTTCATCGATCGTAATCTCGTCGTTTCTTTTTACTTCCACTTCTTCGCCCAGCTCACCGAAGTACTGAACCAGATTGTAGGTGAAAGAATCATAATTGTCAATCATTAATAACATGTCTAACCCAATATTTGATTTAATTCTTTGACTGCTTTCAATGCGGCTCCCGCCTTGTTTAAAGTTTCCTGATATTCGCTTTCAGGAGACGAATCTGCCACAATCCCAGCGCCTGCCTGAATAAACACTTCATTCCCTTTTTTAAACATAGTTCGGATGGCAATACAGAAATCCATATTTCCGTTATAACCGAAGTAACCGACTCCGCCGCCGTAAGTTTCCCTTTTTTCTTTCTCAAGTTCTTCAATAATTTCCATTGCCCTGATTTTTGGGGCACCGCTTAAAGTGCCCGCAGGGAAAGTGGCCTCAAACACATCAAACGCATCTTTTCCACTTTTTAAAACCCCTTTCACAGAAGACACGATATGCATGACATGAGAATATTTTTCAACAATCATCAAATCCGTAACCCGGACACTGCCGGTTTCAGAGACCCGTCCGACATCGTTTCTTCCCAGATCCACCAGCATCACATGCTCTGCCCTTTCTTTTTCATCTTCTAAAAGCTCTTCGGCAAAAAGCTTGTCTTCCTCGTCATTTTTTCCTCTTTTTCTAGTTCCCGCAATCGGTCTGACTTCGATTTCATTATTTTCCAGCCGGACAAGAATTTCAGGAGAAGAACCAATCAGGCTGTATTCCGGAAATTCCAGAAAGAAAAGATAAGGAGAAGGATTGACCACCCGGAGCGCCCTGTAGAGGCTGATGCCCGAGGCATTGGTTGCCATTTTCAGTCTCTGAGAAAGAACCACCTGAATAATATCTCCGTTTTGAATGTATTCTTTTGCCCGGACTACCATGCCTTCAAACTCTTCTTTTGTGCAGGAGGAGACCATTTCGGTAGAACTAAACTCTTTTTCCTGAGGATAATCCACCTGAGTTTTTAAAACTGTTTCCAGACGGGCAATTTCTTTCAATGCTTCATCATATTCTTTTGAAGCGTCGGATTGATTTTGAAGATAACAGATTTGAATCAGGGTGATTTTATGGGTAAAATGGTCAAATGCCAGGATTTTTTTGGGAAAAATAAAATAACTGTCGTAACTTTCCAACTGATTTTGATTTTTTTCAGGTAGTTTTTCAAAAAAACGAACCATATCATAGCCGATATGCCCGATCGCCCCTCCATAAAACCGGAGCAATGGAATATCCTGGGGAGTTTTAAACTCTCCCATCAGGGATTTTAATTCATGAAACGGGTTTTCAGTTTGTTTTTCCTCATTTTTCACGCCGGATAAAAAAACTTTTTTACCTTTGGATTTAAAAGTGAGAAAAGGATCAAATCCGATGAAGGAATAACGCCCGATCCGCTCCTGGCTCTCAACGCTTTCTAGGATAAAAGAAGGCGATTCGGGATAGTTTTTCTTTATTTTCAAATAACAGGACAATACCGTATCCATGTCAGCCAGCACTGATTTAAAAACAGGAATCAGATTATACGATTCTGACATTTTTAAAAATTCATTTTTGGACGAAATAATGGACGCCTCCCCTTATTGCATTTCAAATTAAGACGATTTAAAAATTAATCTATTTTTGCTAAAAAGTAAATA
>MIAO01000080.1 GCA_001829155.1 Spirochaetes bacterium GWB1_36_13
TTCCTTTGTTTTTAACAAAAAACTCTTCCCCGAATTCATTGACAATAAACCTTCTGACTTCTTCCATAATATAAGCAGAATCATTGGTTCTGATAATCTGCTTCACCTTGCTTAAATCTTTCTTTAAAAACTTGTTCTTTTCCCAGAACTTTTTATAAAGCTCTTCTGCCGTTTCTGTTGTAATATAGCCTGTATCCGCCATTCTGTAAAGTACCGCATGGTGTTTAATCATGGCTCTTTTGATATTATTATAGGGTGAATAAGCCCCCGGGTTTGAAATCAGGGCAACTAAAAAACTCCCTTCGCTGATATCCAGATCTTTTGCGCTTTTATTAAAAAAAAGCTGAGATGCGTATTCTACCCCATAGGCGCCATGACCAAAAAAAATCAGATTGGCGTACATCAGAAGAATATCATCTTTCGTGTAAATTTTTTCAAGCTCTCTGGCACAAAAAAACTCGTAAATCTTTCTTTTGATGCTTCTTTCTCTTTCAGTAAAAAGAAGCTTGGAAAGCTGCTGGGTCAGAGTGCTTCCTCCCTGAACCACTTTCATGGCAGCCACATTTTTGACCATTGCCCGGATAATTGCTTTAAAATTAATACCGGTATGATTATAGAATTCTGCGTCTTCGGTTGAAAACAACGCATAGAAAAAATAGGGGGAAATGTTTTTTGAAGAAATAAAGCTTCTTTTCTCATTGGAAAACTCCCCGATCAATTCTCCCCTGAAGTCTAAGACTTTAATCGGCTCTTCCACATTTTTAAGCGTATAAGCCTTGCCCCCGATGGTATTATAGCCCTCAATTACTTCTGTTTCTTTCAGGATCTGATTGTAATAAATCTCCGCCTGTTTGAGAACCTCTTCTTTATCTCCCTGCCATTTGATATAAAAAACAAGAAAAATAGAGAAAAGAATAAAAGCAAAAAAACTTCCCGTTAGAAAAGACCAGAATAATAATTTTTTGAACGCTTTTCTGACTTTTTGAGAGTGATAAAAACGGGACAAAAAGATTTTCAGCTTCTCTAAAAACTTCATCTCTACATACCTGCCCGATCAATAATATCCATCAGCTCAGGTTTTTTTATCAAGCCGGTTTTTCTTAAAATCAGGTTCCCGTTTTTGTATAAAAAGGAAGTCGGCACTGATGTCACAGGAAATTCTTTCTGAAAATCAAGCTGATCACTCAGATTGACGGTGAGAAACACAAAATCAGTGTATTCTTCTTCCATTTCTTTTATAATCTTTGAATAACTTTGCCAAAGCCCGATCCATGCGCTGTAAAAAACAAGAAAAACCTTTGGGTTTTCTTTTATCTTTTCCTTGACATTTTCTATAGTAAGTTGAGTTAGTGTTTCCATAACAGCTCCGTTTAAATAAGAATCAGATTAAAATTTAACAATCTATCACAAAGATTTCTAAGAACTTTTAAATATTCCAAGTATTTTTAAGGTTATCAACCCCGATAATTTTTCCGTCCATAAGGAATTGAAAGGTTGTATCTCCATCTCCGTAGTCTAAATAAGAAAAGCGTTCAGGATCAAAGCCGAGTTCTCTCAGTGATTCCAAAAGATCGTTTCCGATCACCATCCGGTCGCAAAACCGTCTTTGAATGGTTTTTGCCAGTTCCTGGGTTCCTGTGGCAAGTCCTTCTTTCCACCACTTTCCCACACTTCCCATCCAGAGAATCAACTCAGCATTCTCCAGCTTTTCCTGATAATCTTTCAGGGTTTCTCTCCCGATATCTCCTATTTTAAGCCCTTTTTTGATAAAATCAATCGGGACATTGGCTATTTTTATCGAATCTTTTTGATAATGCTTATAAACTTTCACATCTTTTGGAAAAAAAACATTCGGTTTATCCATGATAATCGAAAGCGCTTTTTCAAAAGATTTCAGCTTCTTTTTATCCATCCAGTTTTCTTTTTCTGCTTCCTCGATAATTTGGGCAAAATAAGGCACCCAAGCCCCCGTAAAAAGAAGCGCATCCGCTTTTTCTGAAAGTTTAAAAAGTTTTTGAATCATAAACTCATCCACATCAATTCCACCCAGTATCACAACCATCGGTTTTTTCCGGCTGCTGAAAAGAGAAGCCATTTTGCTCACATTTTCAATCAAATTTCCGCCCGCATAAGACTCAATTTTCTCCGGAAGTTTTTTAAATGAATAATAAGGTTTTGACGAAACTTCAAGAGCATCGTTGATATAGATTTCAGCCCAATCTTCAATTTTAGAAAAAAAAGACGAATTTTCTTTTTCTTCCTCACCCGAAAGAGCCAGATTTTCAAAAAAATGAACCTCTCCTGGAAGGATTTCTTCCAGAGCATAAGCAAGTTCTTTTTCAGATGCATAATCAGGGTAATGGATTTGAATGCCGAGTAAATCGGAGAGATTTTCTGCGATTTCAGCTATTTTTACTTTGAGGGGATATCTTATTCTGCCTGAGCCCATTTCAAAAAGAACCGCTGTTTTTGCCTTCTTTTCGATTAAATACTCAAAAACAGACTTGTATCTTTTAATCTTTTCAGGAACCAGAAATTTTCCCTCTTGAATCGAAGAATTGATATCGATGCGGATCGTTATCTTTTTCTTCTCGATATTTATTTCTTTAAAAGGAATTTTCTGAATCATTTTTTCCCCTTTATCAAACCTTATAACGCCTATAGAGATAGCTCACTTTCTGATAATAAATATCCATCCAGATAAAGCTTCCAAAAGACACAAGGTAAAAAAAGATCGAAAGGATAAAAGTCCATTTCAATCCGATTTGAATGCTTAAAAAAACAGCAAAAACGGCCGCAAAAACTCCCAGCGCCCGGTTGATGGTCCAGCACCAGGGGATCAAATTTCTTTCAAAGTGTTTGATCCATTCCAGCCCCAGCCAGAAAGGCATTCCCATAAAAAATGAAGGCAGGGCAATGAAAAGAACAACCAGAACCACCCGCATGGAAAAACCCTGTTTTAAAATGAAATAAAAAATCGGGTCAAAAAACAGGGAATATCCTGCCAAAATCACGATCAGAGAAGAAAAAGCCACTGCCAGACCGGTTACTTTTTTCTGAAACTTCTGAGATACCCAGATACCCAATGCATTAAAAAGAAAAGCCGAGGCAAAAACAACCGCAACCGAAATCGTTGTACTGGAAAGAAGAAGGTTGATTTTCTGAATAAAAATCATCAGCACCAGCATAAAGGCTGCTCCCTGTCCGCCGAAAAAAAGAATGACTTTTGAAATATGAATTGTTTTTGAATAATCATGCCGGGTGAGGATAACCGGAGAATAGCTTAGAAAAACCGCAATAAGAAGCACTAACAGAGCCGAAACGATAATGGTAATATATCCCATTTCATCAGACGGTATATTAGGAAGTTCAAACATTCTTGAAAATTTCAAGGAATAAAAAATAAAAGGAGAGTCATCTGTGATCGGAGAAATATCAAAGGGATATTTTTCCAGTTCTTCTTTTTTGTTTTCAAAAACAGCGTCCAGATAATGATAATACTCTGTTTTCAAATTCACATCATAAGAGAGAAGATTCGGGTAAAGAATGTCAAATTTCAATGAATCCGTTTTGTTTTTAATCAAAGCTGATTCATCGGCGGAAAAAGCCGTGTTTTTTATAAAAGCGACAAAAGTATCCGCGGTTTTCAGGAAAAAAACATTTGCCTTATCGTGAATTCCTTTTTTCTGAAGGACTTTTTTAATTGTAGCCGCCAGTTTATATTCCAGACGGGGAGGATTCTGAAGGGGAATTGTAATCATAAGCATCCCGTTTTCTTCCAGAAGCTGGGTATAGTTTTCCAATGCCTGAAAAGTCAGAAGATAATTGCTTTCTTCCCGGAATGTATTTTCACGCAAAGCGTAAAGATTTAAATCAATCAGATCATATTTTTTATTGCCTATGGAAGAAACAACAAAAGGACGGATATCTGCGCTGATGTTTTCCACATTAAAATTGCTGAATATCCCTCCTGTGTATTCACTGATTGTCCTGTTTCTCTCCAGAAGGTCAATCAGCTGGCTGTTTTTCTCGATCGCGTGAATTTTTTTGCTTTTATAATAAAGCCCTGCCATAATCCCTATTCCGCCCCCGCTGGATAAAATCAGAGTTTTCGGAGTGTTTTTAACGGCATAAGCAATCTTATAAGGGGTGAAATCAATCACATCCTGTCCCTTTCCAATAAAGTCTGATATTTTGTTCCCATCTAAAAAGATTCCTTTATAATCAACCGTTTTCCCTTGATATAAAGAAGAAATCCCAATCGGAAGAGAATCTTTCAAATTTTCCGCAACCTGTAATACACCCAGATAAGATTCTTTCTCAAGTTTATTGACCTCTCCCTTGCTTTGCTTCTCCTGAACAATAAAAGCTCCCTTTTCCTGAGCTTTCGCAATGTCTTTATAAGGCATTACACTAATATCCAGCTTAAAGAAAGGGACAATTAAAGAAATCAGCGTAACAAACAGGAAAATCAGCTTGTATTTTTTTTCCTTGGAAATAATCAGAAAGGCTGCCAAAGCAAGACTGATAATGGCAATAAAAATCAAATATTTTACAGGAATAAAAAAAAGAAGTATCAGAAAAAGAATGCTCCCGATTCCCGACCCCACAATTTTAAAAAGATAAAGAGGACCGAAAGACTTTTTCTCAATCTGAAAAGTCAGGACAATAAAAAAACTCGAAAAGAAAAAAGGAAAAGTCAGAATCAGATAAAAAATCAATACGGTCAGAAGTTTTTTAAAAAGAAAAAAAGAGCCTAAAAGATCGGAGGGATTAAACTCGATTTCTTTCAGAATTAAAAAACAGACTGTTGTTGAAACCATTGCCAGGGAAAGACTGATCCCTAAAAACAGGTCAGGGTTTTCTTTTATTTTTTTCTGAAAAAAAGTAATCAGCGCAGAGGCAAGGGCAAATCCCAGAATCGTTACGCTGATTGGAATATAGTAATAGCTTTCAAAATGTGCAAGAGAAAAAAAACGGATAATAAAAAGCTCGAAAGCTCCTATTCCTGCAGCTACCAGTCCGACAGACGGATAGATAAAAGTCTTGTTAATCATTTAAATACCTCTTTTTCTTTCCGGCTATTTTCCGAATTTTTGTGCAAGTTCTTTTAGTTTAGCAATTTTATCAGACAACTCTTGCTGTTTTTGTTTTTCTTTTTCAACAATTGCCTGAGGCGCTTTATCAACAAATTCTTTATTTTCAAGTTTTTTCAAACTGAAATTAAGGTCTTTTTCTGTTTTGGCAATTTCTTTTTCAATCCGCTCAATTTCCTTATCATAATCCACCAGACCTTCCAGACGGACAAAAACTTCAAATTGATTTCCGACGGCGGATACTGTTTTTTCCGGCTTTTCACCGCCTGCCTGAAAGACAATTTCATCCACTTTTGCCAGTGTCTGCACCGCGTTGATGTGCGCTTGAAATAAACTCATTTTATCTTCATTGACAGTGGAAAGAATAATATTCACTTTTTTATCCGGTGTCACATTCATATCTCCCCGAATATTCCGGACATGATAAATCACTTCCTGAAGCGTGTCGATTTTTACAGAAACACTTTCAAACTGCAAATCCATTTTTTCCGGAAAATCGGAAAGCATAATAGAATCCCCTTTTTTATTGGGAAGTTTCTGCCAGATTTCCTCTGTAATAAAAGGCATGACAGGATGTAAAAGCTTCAGCGTTTTTTCAAGAACAAAATAAAGAACTGACGCCACCGCATTTTTCTCATTTTGATCTTTAGAATAGATTCTTATCTTGGACACTTCCAGATACCAGTCGCAGAGTTTGTTCCAGATAAAGTGGTAAAGACTGTCTGTTACATCATTAAACCGGTAGTTTTCAAGATCTGCCCGAACTTTTTCCGTCACCTGGTTTAAAGATTCCAGAATCCATTTATCCCAGTCATTGAGATTTAATTTCTCAACAGGAGAAATTTCACAGGAACCGGTATTCATAAAAATAAACCGGGACGCGTTCCAGAGTTTGTTTGAAAAACGGTATCCGATTTCAAAACTCTCATTGGAAAGCCGGATCCTCTGCCCGATCGGAGCAAGGTATAAAACTGTAAAACGAAGCGAGTCCGCCCCGTATTTTTCAACCACTTCCAAAGGATCAATCCCGTTGCCTAAAGATTTGCTCATTTTTTTACCATTGGCATCGCAGACGGTAGAATGAAGATAAACTTTTGAAAAAGGAACCTTTCCTTTAAAATATAGCCCCGCCATCACCATTCTCGCTACCCAGAAAAATAAAATTTCAGGAGCAGTGGAAAGAAACTGGGTGGGGTAAAAATAACTTAAATCTTCTGTTTCAGAAGGCCAGCCCAAAGTAGATATCGGCCAGAGCCACGAAGAAAACCAGGTGTCCAGCACATCTTCGTCCTGTCTGATTTTTTTTGAGCCGCATTTTTCACATTGATCGGGATCATGGCGTTTTACCATCATCTTTCCACAATCTTCACAATACCAGACAGGGATCCGATGCCCCCACCAGATCTGCCGGCTGATGCACCAGTCACGGATATTATCCATCCAGTTGATATAAACCTTTTTCCACTGATCAGGAATCAGATCCACTTCACCCGTTTCCACTACCTGTTTTGCTTTTTCCGCCAGAGGTTTCATCTTCACAAACCACTGGGTTGAGACATAGGGCTCCACCACTGAATCACACCGATAGCAGTGCCCCACGCTTTTTTGATAATCTTCCTGTTTTAAAAGCAGTTGCTCTTCCTTTAAATCCTTAATAATCTGCTTCCTACAGTCAAAACGATCCATCCCTTTGTATTTCAGGGCATTTTCATTCATTGTCCCGTCCGGATTTAAAAGGTTGACAATCGGAAGACCGTGTTTTCTTCCGATTTCAAAGTCGTTCGGATCATGCGCAGGAGTGATTTTTAAAACCCCGGTTCCAAATTCCTTTTCAACATAAGTATCCCCTATAACTGGAATCTCTTTTCCAGAAAGAGGAAGAATGACTGTTTTTCCGATATATTTTTGATACCTCTCATCTTCAGGATGAACAGCCACAGCCGTATCCCCAAGTAGGGTTTCAGGACGGACTGTCGCCACAACAAGGTAATCTTCACTGTCTTTTAATTTATATTTAATATGAAAAAGATGCCCTGATTCGCTTTGATGCTCCGCTTCTTCATCAGAAAGCGCTGTGGTACACCGGGGGCACCAGTTGATAATATACTCTCCCTTGTAAATCAGATTGTCTTCATACAGCCTGACAAAAGTTTCCCGTACCGCTTCCGAAAGCCCCTCATCCATAGTAAACCGGGCTCTTTCCCAATCACAGGCAGAACCAATTTTTTTCAGCTGGTGGATAATCGCGTTACCGTATTTTTCCTTCCACTCCCAGACTTTCTTTAAAAACTCTTCTCTTCCCAAATCCTGACGGGTTTTTCCCTCTTTCGCCAGCATTTTTTCAACCACATTCTGGGTCGCGATCCCCGCATGATCCGTTCCCGGAATCCAGAGTGTATTAAAACCGCACATTTTTTTATACCGGATCACAACATCCTGAATCGTATTATTCAATCCATGCCCCATATGAAGAACGCTTGTAACATTGGGAGGCGGGATGACGATTGTAAAAGGTTCTTTCGACTGATCCGGCTGCGGATGAAAATAGCCGTTTTTTTCCCAGAAAGAATACCATTTCTCTTCAATTTCTTCAGGACTGTATTTCGTATTTAAAGGTTCCATTATTTTTCCTTGAAATTTTTTAGTATTAAAATTTAATAAAATTCCCTTTAATTTTTTAAAAAGAATCACTATAATAAGAAAAAGCTTTGAAAACAAGAAAATAAAAAAGATTTTTTAGCACCCCCCGAAAAATTTAAAATTAGAATCTGGGAATAAAGAAGATTCTTTTTCTGAAGTATCTAAAATTATAATGGTCTGAAAAAACTGGACAGAAAGAAAAGATAAGTGGATTTTTTGCTAATTTTATAAAAAGCAAAGGAGAAACAAATGCAAAAAAAACACACAAAAGAATAAAAGAGAACACCAGTCTCTTGACTATCAATACCCCGTAGAAGTATATTTTAAAAAAGAAGAGATAGAAAAAGTAGGCTAAAGAATCTAACTTATTTTTTTTAAAATTCTGTTTAAAATATCAGACCACCATAATCAGAAAAGGAAGCATCTCAGAACCATTTCAAAAGGAAATCTACAATCTGTTAGATTTGAAATTCCAGCCCCTTCCGCAAAATATTTTAACGCAATAATTCAAGATGTGGTATCCTATAGGTTTTTTATGCAATTCTTTATTAAACACTTAGAATAATTGGAGTTGAAGTTGGGTTAAAAAACCATACTTAAGTATGGTTTTTCCTATTTTCAGATTAAAATCAGTCTTTCACCTGATTCTAAAACCCTTGAATCTTATTTTATTTATTTGGTATGATAAAAAAATAGGAGGCGAGTATGTCTGGTAAGAAAAAAATTTTTGTATTCCTGCTTATGATTGGAATATTAACCTTGGGATGTAAAAAAACAACCGAAATTACTCAAACTGTTCAAACCACAATCGTGGGTTCAGGATTTATTGAAATCAACGGGGTAAACAGCGGAGATCCAAAAGAAAGAATTTTTGTCAGAAAAGTTGGTATTGGTAGCAAAACCATTGTGTTATTGGGCGGAAATAATACTTCAGGTGAAATTTTTGAGCCGATCCTTTCGTATTTCAGAGGTGTAGAAAGTCTAAATAAAGCTTATACCGTATATACTTTTGATTATCGGGGAAGTGGTTTGTCCAGCTATAATAAAAAAATAACCGGGCTAAAAGATTTTGCCCTTGATTTTGAAAAAATTTTCAGCAGCATACAGGGCTTTCCTTCTTCCGGTGTTACTTTGGTCGGTTATTCTATGGGATTCGGAGTTGCCCTTGAAATGGTTATCGCAAATCCATCCCGTTATTCAAACCTTGTCAGCCTTGCCGGAATCGGCACCAGAGGGGTCAGGGTTTCCTTTAACGCCGGCACTGCTGGAACAGACTCTCTGGGTCATGCTTATCAAAACGGAGACTGGGTTCCTGTATCAAACGATGATGACGGCACTGCTGCCGCTGAATTCCAGCAAAGAGCTTTTCAGGGAGAAAACAGAACTTTTGAAAATATTTCTTATTTCTGGGATATGCTGGTTTTAAACGATGTCCTGAAATACAATATCAACACACTCACCCCTGCTGTCACCACATTTAAAAGCAATTATGCCTACAACAGTCAGATACTGGATCTGCTGACCATTCAATATATGCCGGAATCTCTCTATTACTGCCATAAATTAAATCTGTCCAATTCTGATATTACCCACACCAATACAGGATACGGAGGAACAATAACTATTACCGGCGACGGCAGATTGGCAAGCAAATTTTCAGGAATAAACACACTCCTTGTCAAGGCTAAGACTGATTTTACAAATTGGAGAGGAGATCAGGTGCTTTACGACAATTATACCGCCACTACTAAATACGATTTAAAACAAGCAGGTTCCACAGTAACAGCAGTTTTAATCAATCCTGATCAGAATTACGATCATGGTTTTCCCACTGTTAAACCACTCGAAACAGCAAAACTGCTCGACACCTTTCTGTCTGGTACATTAAGCGCAAGTACAGCTTCCACTGCTTTAGGAGGCGCTACGGTTCTGTTTTATGACAATTCTGAAACTGCTTTTGAAACCAATACTTTTACTGGATATTAAACAAAATATTCTTCCGGCTGCCTGAAAAATTCAGTCAGCCGGATTAAAAAAAGGATCAAATTATGAAACATTTAGATATACAAAATCTGGAAAATCTGAATCAAACAGCCAGTTTGATTGATGGCGGTTTATTGAATTTTACAAAAATTCATCTGGTTTCAGAAAAAAAAGATACCTAATCTTTTCATAATCTGGAGTCTGCTTTTAATCCATTTGCTTTTACAGGATTTTAAAAAGAGATTCTTCAAATAAATTTGATTAGATTATTAAAAAGAAAGATATTTAAAATAAAAAAACTTGGGTGCCAATGACAAATCCCATCTATAGTAAAAAAACAGAAAATATTACCAGAGAAAAAACCTTTTCTCCAAATTTTTTTCTTGCTACTGAAACAAGACAGGTTTTTCTTTTAGAATATTTTTTAGAAAAAAAAGATGAGAAAATTCTTTCCAATTACAAAAAAAATCTCTTTCTTCTGTCGCAGACAGGACACCCTGTTTTTCCAGACATTTATTCTTTTAACTATTCAAAAACAAAACTCACTCTCATTCTGGAAGCTTTTTCCGGTGTTTATGTGAAAGAAATCAGGGAACAGCTATCCCCTGCAGAAAAAATCAAACTGATTTTAATGCTTGCAGATGCATTGGATTTCATTCATAAAAAAAACCTCATTCATGGAAATTTGAATCCTTATTCTTTTTTAGTCTCTAAAAAACTGGATTTAACAATAAAAATACTGGATTCAGGTCTTTATCTTCTTTTTCCGCTCATCAAAAAAAATTCCTGTCCCCAGATAAAATCCGATAATCTTTTTCTTTCCCCTGAACAAAAAGAATTGAATTATTCTTTTCCCGACCCCCGTTCAGATATTTTCAGTCTGGGCTGTCTGTTTTACTTTCTTTTCTCAAAAAATTCGGAAGAAGACCTCGCCTTTTTCAGAAAAAACTCTTTTTCATCCACTGTTTTAACAAAATATTTTAATCTTCTCTCCCTTGACCCCCTATTGCAGGAAATACTATTAAAACTCCTGCATTTTAAACCTGAAAATCGTTATCAAAACGCAAAAGAAGTGAAAAAAGAACTGATTCACTATCTTAAAACCAAAAAAAAGCATCTCCATCCAGTTACGGATAATTCCAGTTTTACCGGCAGAATGGAAGCCCTGCTGACAATAAAAAAATCATATCAAAACATTTTTCAAACGATGGGTCAAGCTTTATTGATCCATGGGTGTTCCGGAATTGGTAAAACAAAACTGGTGGAAAGATTTAAAAAAACCCTGAATCCCGATGAAACTTTGTTTTTTAAATTTACCTGTTCGGATCAAAGTAAAAACATTCCCTATGCTCCTTTTATTGATCTGATAAAATCATATTTAAAAGAACTTTCTACGCAAGAACTTAAAACAGATTTTTTTCATTTATTAAAAAACGAACTTATTTCTTTAATCCCTTTTATTCCTGAAATTAAAAAATATCTGGAAACAGATTTTTCTAAACAACCTGTTTATTTACATCTGGATAAACAAAAAATTTTAGAATCTTTTGCTCTTTTTTTTACCAAAATTTCAATTTATGATAAACCGGTGATTCTTTTTTTAGATAATTTTGATCTGGCAGATTCTGAAACAATTCAACTTGTCATTCATCTGATTCCTTTCATGATAAAAAGCAGGCTGATGTTAATCTGTTCCTTGAAAGATCAATTTTTATTTGATTCTGCGGCAAATAAAAAAAACATAGACCTTCCAATCCTTTTCTGGCTGGAACTCAAACCCTTTCAGAAAAATGAGGTTAAAGAATTTTTAAATACTTTTTTCAATGAATCAAAAATAATACCTCCCCAAATTGTTGATTATTTTTATCTTTCTTCTCTGGGAAATCCTCTTTTGTTAAACGAAAAAATAAAAGATTTTTACTCAAAAGGAATTATTTCTTTTAAAGACAATCTAATAACGATTCAATATAATCAAATACCTCGATTAAATCAAATTGATACAATGACTTTTAATATTCTTCTTCAGAGACTTTCAACTTTTAATAAAAAAGAAAAAGAAGTTCTTTCCATAGCTTCTGTTCTTGAAAATAATTTTACTTCCAGAGATCTGGAAAATTTTTTTTATTTCCGAAAAGGATTTCATGACAAAATTCTGATAGAAAAAGTACTGGAAAAAAGTAAAAAAGAACAAATAATGGATGAAAATCTTTTTCTTCCAGATAAAAAATACACCTTTATCCACAATCAGTTAAAAGAAACAATTTATCATAAAATCTCACAATCGGAAAAAAGAGCTCTTCACACTATCTACGCTGAATTACTGGAAAACAAATACAAAGATAATATTGAAGAAGGAATTTATTATATTGCCTATCATTATAATCAGACCAAACACATGAAAAAAATGCTGGATTACAACCACATGGCTTACCAGAAAGCTCTTTCCTTGTTTTCTTTCAATGAAGCAGCTTATTTTATGAAAAAAATAGCGGATTTTCATATCGAAGCCCGCCTCCTTCAACCAAAAATTATCTCTTTAATCGTCCAACTCTGCGATATCCTGCAATCAAACGGAAACATTCTGGAAAGTTTAAAATACCTTGAAAAGGTACAAAATCACGCCCGGGAAAACAAACTCATTCAAGAACAAATTGAAATATACATCAGAATAGGCGCCGGGCACTATTATTTAAATCACTTTCCCGATGCGATCGACTGTTATGAAAAAGCCCTCAAAACCGCCGAAAAAAATCAACAAACAACTTCTTTTGGTCTTTTATATTTTTTATTGGCTTCCTCTCTCTGGTTTGTCGGAGATTTAAAACGGGCGGAAAATTTTCTGGATCAATCTCTTTCCGCTTACCAGAACGACTGGGAAAACAAGCTTGCCGTTTATTCTATTCGATCTGTCACTTATATTTCCAGAGGAAAGATAAGTTCTGCATTGCAAGATATTGAAATAATGGAAAAACAAATTTTAAACGCCAGAAATCCTATGATTATTCCACAGGTTTATCATTCTCTGACTCTTTGTTATTTATGGAGTTATAAAGACTATGATAAAGCTCTGGAATATTCTTTAAAAGCTTATCAGAATGCAAAAAGCAATCATAACATTATTTTTATTTATTCTTCTCTCTGCGGCCGGGCTATGGTTTATCTTTATCAAAAAAAATACTCTCTTGCCCTGAAAACAATTGAACAATCAATTGAAGTTTCTCAGGAAAACAATATTTTTATAGGAATTCATTTTGTCTGGGCCTATAAAGCAGAGATTTATCTCTGGAACAGGGAATACGCTCAAGCTGATTCAATCGCAGAAGACTATCTGTCAGATAAAAATAAACTCTATGAACAACTTCCTCTTTTATTTTTCTATAAATCAAAAGCTTCGTTTCTCTTTTATGAAAAACGCTACATAGAATGTTTGGCATTCATTGAAAAAGCCTTAAATATTTACGATCAGACAGAACTTCATATTGCCGGAATTTATTTTTACCTTTTACAAAGAAAAATTTATGAAAAAGAAGGTTTGAAAGAAGAATTTGAAAAAACCGAAATTATGATTAATAAATTGTTAATCAAAAATAGTTTTTTTAAATTAATTAAAGAAAATGACGAAGCCTTGATCGAAGATATTCTTTTGGCTGTCTCTGAAAAAAAAGACCCTGAACGCCTGTCTATGGGAGACAAACTAAAAATTGAAAACATTTTTAATATATCAAAAGTACTCGTTTCTTTTAACAACATTGAAATTCTTATCTGTTATATTATGGACAAATTGTTTGAAATTTTGGGTGCTGAAAGGGGTGCTTTTTTAAAACATCAGGAAGAAAAGGATTTATGGCAGTATGTTTTTTCCGCTAAAATGACGCAAGGTCATTTTTCTGTTCTGGACTATCTTTTAAAAAAGATAAAAATAATGAAAAAACCTCTTTTATATTCTGGCTCCAATGAAAAAGACTTAGAGTTTTTTTATGAAATTTATTCTGAACAGATCAAATCCTGTATTTGTCTTCCGGTTTTGATAAATCACAAACTCTATGGATTTTTTTATTTTGACAGTCTGTCTTTACCCCGTCTTTTCAGCGAAGATGATCTGGAATACTTAAAAATACTGCTTACTCAGATTTCATTACACCTTGAAAATTTCTTTCTGAAAAAAAATCTTGAATCACAAGAAAAAAAATCCTATCTAAAAGATAACCTCTATCATCAATTTGATATTACCAAAAGGGAAAAAGAAATTATTCAGCTGCTCATTCAGGGTCGCTCCAACAAGGAAATCAGCGAAGATTTGTTTATTTCTTTAAGCACGGTAAAGTCCCATATTTACTGGATTTTTGATAAAACAGGCGTAAAAAACAGGGTAGAATTGGCGAATCTGTTTCAATAAAACAAAGAATAAATCAGATAATTACAACCAATTAACCTTTGAATTCTGGCATAGAAATGAATACTGACCTATTATCTTTACTCTTTCCAGAAAAACAAGCTGATATCTTTATTTCTGACACCCCCCGAAAAAATCTAAAAAATATTAATTAAAAAATTGAAAAACATTGTATTAATGTTTAAAAATAGGGAAATCTCTTATTCAGGCTGTCGATTATTATTGAAATGAACTCGGACACCGAGCGGAGTCGAGGTGTCACTTCGGCTGTGCTCAGTGACCTTACGGCTTCATGACCAAAACAAAGCGATGAAAGATTGCATCAGAAAAGACAATGACACTTTCTGATCAACTTACAAATATCAATGATAAGAAGATGATTGATGGAAATAGTTTTTAATAATCGACAGCCTGATTTTAAAAAAAATTCCCTGTTTTATCATCCTGCTTTCCGCTCCAAAATACTATTCATTCAATCTTTATTATTATACCTGAAATATTATAAAAATGAGTTATTAAATTTCTATCATAATTATAAAAAAATATTTTTTGTTTGAGAAAATAGTCAGTAAATTATAATAGAGAGAATAAAGTCTGGTTTTATTTCCATAAAAACAATTAAAATAGTTCCTATTGACAATTAAAATGATGCGAGGACAATTATGTTAACAAAGATAGCTTTGTCCCTTTTTTCGGGGATTTTAGTATTTTTCACTTCAGAAGGTTTTTTTTCCTATATTGCGGGGGGTATCACCCTTGCCCTTATCTTTCTTGTTTTTCTTTCAGAAAAATGGATCGATTTAAAATACCGCTATCCTGTTTTTGCAGGTTTTATCGGAGGGGGATTCGGAATCTTTTTTGCTTCCCTTTTAATGAAAAACGGGGGAATTTTAGAAAACTACGCTTTTTTTAAATCAAGCCCCTTTTTTATTTTTATCCTACTCACCCTATTCGGATTTTATTTCGGATTTTTAGGGACATTAAGAATCAGCTCTTCCTTTTCTCTTTTTGCCGCTCCTGAGAAAGAAAAGAAAGAAAGCGGGGCGCAGGTAAAAATCCTTGACACTTCATCCATTATTGACGGAAGAATTATTGATGTAGCCGCAACGGGATTTGTAGAAGGAATGATTTTGATTCCCAAGTTTGTCTTAAACGAACTTCAACAGGTTGCCGACTCAACGGATCCGGTCAAAAGAAGCCGCGGAAGAAAAGGGTTGAATGAATTAAGCCGCCTGAAACAAAATAAAGCTTTAGTGGTGAAGATTTTCGAAAAAACCTATTCTGAGATCAGGGAAGTGGATCATAAACTGATTGAAATGTGTAAAGATCAGGACGGAGTATTGATCACCACGGACTATAATTTAAATAAAATCGCCTCTCTGGAAGGGATCAAGGTATTAAATGTCAATGAATTAGCAAACTCTCTCAAACCCATTGTCATGACCAATGAAGAGATTTCCATTGTGATTCTGAAAGAAGGCAAAGACCCCAATCAGGGAATCGGATACCTGGATGACGGAACCATGGTGGTAGTGGATGGCGGAAGAAGCTTTTTAGGAAAAGAAATTGTTGTAACAGTCACCAGCGTGCTGCAGACTTCCGCAGGAAGAATGATTTTCACTCATCCAAAAGAAAAATGATTCATCTTGCCAGAACACTCACAGAAAAAATAGAAAAACTGACCGGCCTTCCCGTGAAAAGACTGATGAAATTCGGTTTTGTAGGCGGGAGCGGCATTGTGGTCAATATGTCTTTTTTTTATATTTTCAATGAATTCACTTCTTTTTCGTATAAAATTTCTTTTGTTTTTGCTTTTGAAATATCCATCATTAACAACTTCATCCTGAATACTCTTTGGACATGGAAAGACCGTAAAACAAAGGATAAAAAAGAAAAAAAAATCAGATTCTTTAAATACCATCTGATCACTTTATCCGCAGCCCTTATTAATTTTCTTATTTTATGGGGTCTGGTCGAATATTTTGCCTTCAATAAATACCTTGCCAATCTCATCGGAATCTTTGCGGGCATGTCCATCAATTTTCTGGTCAATCACAAATGGACCTTTAAAAAAATACCCTAATCCCGGATTTTACAGATAAAACATTCTACAGCTTTGTTTTGGTCATGAAGCGAAGCTGAACGGACACTGAGCGGAGTCGAAGTGCCGAGTTGCATCTTTATGATTTAAAAACATTTTACATTTTGTTTAAATTTGTTATTTATATTTATTAAAAATTCAAAAGGGAGTTTATATGAAAAAAACAAAATGGGCGCTATTGCTGATTGTTTTTCTTGGCGCAAGTGTTCTTTCAGCAGGCAACCAAAAAAAAATTCCTGCCAAAAACCCTAAAACCAATCCGTCTGGAAAAACGGTAGAAGTAAAAAAAATTCCCGAAAAAAACCCGAAGGGAAAAACCATCGAACAACCCCTTGTTTCAAAAACAGTTTTACAAAACAGCGTACTCTATCTTTATGGAACCCCGGACAACGACATGACCTATAAAGTGATGGATGAACTAAAAAGACTGAATATTGATTTTGTTTTTTTTGATGTTTTCAAACTTAAAGCAAAAAAGGAAGAAATGATAAAACTTCTTAAAAATAAAGGATTAAGTACAGAATATTTCGATTATCCTGTTGTTGTGTATAATTCAAATATTCTCAGACCTGAAAAAGAGACTCACTTCAACAAGCTGGAAGGATTTCTGCTGACACGGTTTACAGCCGATATTCAAGCGCTTATGAAGTCAAATCCGGAGACTCAGTTTAAAACTGATACACTTTATATTTACGGGACAACCAGCTGCGGAAGAACACTGGGAGTCACCCGAAAACTGACAGAAGATAAAATTGCTTATATTTTCTACGATGTTTCCAAAGATACCGGAAAGAGAAAAGAAATGTTTAATCTCCTGAAATCAAAAGGAATGGGGAATTCGGCAAAATATCCTGTTGTTTCCTACAATGAAGCAGTCATTCAGCCTGACCAGAATATCCATTTCAAAGGAAAAGTTTTTGTACTGCTGAAATTTCTGGAAGATGTGAATCAGATCATGAATACAAAAAAATAATTTTTTGAAAAAAAGGCACTCAGAGTATGAGTGCCCGAGGCCAGACTTGAACTGGCACGGACTTTAACGCCCCCGGGATTTTAAATCCCGTATGTCTACCGATTCCATCACTCGGGCATGTTCATAAATTGAACGGTTAAAAATTTACTATATTTTTCAGCCATGGTCAATTTTATTTTTTCTTTTAAACCAAGTATTTTATTTTTAATTGGGTAAAAATCTCTTTTGAATTAAAATTTCTTTTTAGAAAGCTTTCAAACTATTTTTTATCTACTCTATTTTTACAGGAAAAGTGTTTTGGGCCGTCACAGCATTCTTGAAATTAATAAAAATGCTCTTTTATACAATTTAAATCTAGTTCGGGAAAAGATTCTTCCGAGTCAAAAGATTCTGGCTATTGTCAAAGCCGATGCCTACGGACTTGGCGCTCAAGAAATTGCCCGGCTCTATCAAAAAAACGGAATTGATTTTTTTGCAGTCGCCTGCATTCAGGAGGCAGAAGAACTTAGAAACGCGGGGATTTCTACCCCTATTCTTGTTTTATCTCCTTTTTTTGAGGAAGAAATCGACGAGTATTTTCATTTTGATATTATCCCTACCCTCACTGATTTTTCCCGCGCAAAAACCCTTTCAGAAAAAGCCCGGAAAATGAATAAAGATGTGAAAGCCCACTTTAAGATTGACACCGGCATGGGCAGGCTTGGATTTCGATGGAACGAAGCAAAAGACGAAATATTAAAAATATCCGGATTAAAAAATATTCATCTGGAAGGTCTTTTCTCTCACTTCCCTTCAGCCGATATTGAAGATGATTTTTCTTTGGAACAAATTTCCCGTTTTAAAGAAACAGCAGAAATCCTTTCAGAAAAAGGCATCTTTTTTCATTATAAACACATTGCCAATACGAGCGGAATTTTAAGATACAATGATCCGTATTTTAATCTGGTAAGACCTGGAATTGTGTTATACGGCGCCTATCCATCCTCACAAATGAGCGCTTACATCAAGCCTCAGACTGCCGCAGTATGGAAAAGCAGAATTATCCAGACCAAAAAACTGAAACAAGGAGACTCTGTTTCTTACGGGCGGATCCATACCCTGAATCAGCCGAAAGAAATCGGAATCGTTCCAGTCGGTTATGCAGACGGTTTTTCTACCTTGAATTCAGAAAAAGGCTTTGTTTATGCCGAAAAGCATTTATGCCCTGTTTTAGGCAGAGTCTGCATGGATTATTTCATGATTGATATTACCGGTAAAAAAATTCATACCGGCAGCGAAGTTATGATTTATGGAGACGAACCTGAAATCAGGGTTGAAAAAACTGCCGAACGCACAGGATTAATCTCTTATGAAATTTTAACCGGCATTTCTAAAAAAACAGATCGTTTTTATTTTTAAAAATCAGATTGAAATTTCTTCTTGTTCTTCTTCTTTTTCGATTAAACTGTCCGGAATTTCCTGAATAGAGTCTGTATTGTTCATTTCTTCTGATCTTTCAGTACTGCTATTATCATGAATAGATTCTGTTAAGTTTATTTTTTTGTAGATAAACTCAACCAGGGCTTTTTTAAACTTTTCATTGTATTTTAAAAAGAGAACCACCACCACCTCTTTTCCTCTTCTTAATACCTGCGCCTCGCAAAAATACACTTTTTTTTCCAGAGTAATCTGAAAATTGGAAATTTTTGTTTTGTCATTCAACTGTATCAGAGGAACATTTTCTTCAAGACAAAAAGCCGCCGCAATCACGCTCAAATCAGTCAGCTTCCCCCGGACTGTTTTCTGAAAAGCCCCAATATCAATCGATACAACAATGTTTTCGTTTTCTGCGGGCTTGACACGGACATACTTTCTCTTGTTCGCCGATTCTTTTTCCAGTGTTTCCAGCATTCCTTTCAGCTTTGGAAGATAGGCCTGAAAAGAAACCGACTTATCAAAAAAACCGTTCACCCCTTCCGCTATCAGGTTATTGACATACTGTTTATCTTTTGATGCGCAGAAAACAATAATAGGGAGAGTGGAGGTTTTAGGATTTTCTTTCAAGCGGTGAATATAACTCACCCAGTTAATTGATTTATCATCCGCATCAATAAAAAGGGCGTCAAAAAATTTGTCTTCAGGCATTTCGAAAACCTGCTCCATGTCACTAAGCTGTTTGACAGTTACGCCAAAGTACATCAGTTCAATCAAAAGCATTTCTGTCAATGCACTACTGGAAGAAAAAAGCCCTATTTTCATTGATCAAATCCTTTCATTCCATTAAAATATCATTTTTTAAAGATACGACAGTCTTTTCCAATAAGCAAAAAAAACAGAAAATTTTGAGAAATTATTCAAACCGGTTTTATACACAATAAATTTCTTGCAAAGCAAAGAATCTCCTTATTTTTTTTTTCAATCAGCCGAAATTTATTAAAATCTTAAAGAATAGGCTTTAGGCAGAAAATGATAAAAAAAATAGTTTTACTTCTTTTGTTTTTTTCTTTTTGCGGAATTTCAGCATCAGACAGATCTCCGGCTGAATTTTATGTAGAATCCACTCATAAAGACGACTTTTCAGCAAAAACAGACTGGACCAACCTTTACTTTCACGCTTCCTACAGCGAAGAAATTAAAATTTCCCGTCAAGACAATTTTATTGAAAAACCCAATTCTCTCAACTCTCAGATGGAACAGAAAATCCGCCAGGAAATTTTTGAAAAAGTAATTAAAATAAGCATCGATAATGAAATGCGCATAGAAGACTTAATCGACGAAAACCCTTTATTTAAAAAACTTTTTACCCGTCTTGTTTTCAGTTCAAAAGTCATTCTCCCCTCTTCCCAGACTGAAAAAAAAATGACCATCTATGCCAGAATTGATTTTAAAGAAAAAGAAAATATTTTAGACTTAATTTTATCCAGCCGCTACTATATTGACAAAAAAGAACTGAAACCCATAGAATCTTCCTACCAGCCTTCCAGCTACGAAAAGTTGATTATCGAAGCCAGAGGGCTTCAAATCAAACCCAGCTTTTTCCCGAAAATCTATACGATTACGCCTGAGAATAAAAAAATACTGATTTACTCCCTTGCTTACAGCGACTTGAAACTAGTTCGAAAAAACGGCTATGTTCAATTTTATAAAGATCTGGACAAAAGTGAATTCGAAAACAAAAAAAACTACTATTGCTCTGCCTATCAATCTGAAAGCAGTAAAAAAACAGACATTGTTATTAACTACAATGATTATATCAAATTTTTTTCCACTCCTCTTTCCCTCAAAAACCTTGCAGAGGGAAATTTAATTATTTTAATAGATTGATTTCATTTTTTTCATTTATTTTTTTAACTTTTATAAAACAAAAATAAAGTTAAAGAAACATGAAAAAGAATGATTTATTTACAATTGGCGAATTGTCCAAAATTTCCAGAATTTCAGTCAAAACACTACGATATTACGACCAGATTGATCTTTTAAAACCCTCATTCATTGACCCTGAAAACCATTACCGTTATTATTCATGGAACCATATTTTTACCATCAGTATTATTAAAGAGCTGAAACTTTTTGAATTTTCCATTTCTGAAATCAAAGAATTGTTGAAAAGAGATGATCTGGATCGGATTATCCTTTTATACAGACAGAAAAAAGCTGAGATTGAAAAACAGCTTTTCCATCTGGAGAATATCAAAACCCGGATTGAAAACCGGTTTGAAACTTTTGAAAATTATTTCAGACAAAAAAAAGACGAAGAACTTCTTCTGAATTATATTGAATTGAAAGAACTTCCTCAAAGAAGCGTTGTTTTCAACCGAAAAACAGGTCCGCTGACTTTAAATGAAATGTCTTTGCGCTGCATCGATCTTCACAACCTGATCGAAGAAAACGGTCTTTATATCCAAAGCCCCTTTATGGCAATTATTCATGATCCTTACGAATCCATTGATCTCTCAGGCGCAGATATAGAAACCTGCGGAGAAATCAATTCCAGTTCAGAAAAAAAAGAACCCTTTATCCGCACCCTCTCTGGCGGGCTTTACGGCTCTATTATCTATCGGGGAGGTTACGAAGCTTCTTTGAAAGCATACCGGAAATTAATGAATAAAATAAAAGAAAAAGGGTATCACACAGCAGGCCCCTTGATAAAGGTTTATCTTTTAAACCTGAAACTCATTCAGTCTGAAGAATATTTTGTCAGCGAATTTCAGATTTTGATTCAAAAATAAATTTTACTTGCCCCTCCCCTAACTGGATGGTTGTATTATTAATGGGATTCAATCTCATATTTGGAGGAAATATGCCTTATCAAAAAATAAACGGAGTCAATCTTTACTACGAGGTTTTAAATAAAGACGGGAAAGAAACAGTTGCTTTTTTTAACGGTGTCATGGCCTCAACATCCAGCTGGGGATATCAGGCCGCTTTATTCGAAAAAATGGGCTACAGGGTCATTCTTCATGATTTTAAGGGGCAGCTTCTTTCTGAAAAACCTGAGATGCCCTATTTATTTAAAGACCACGCCGCAGAAGCAAAAGGGCTTTTTGATTTTCTGGGAGTTGAAAAACTGCATCTTGTCGGCACTTCTTACGGCGGCGAAATTGCGATGCGTTTTGCAATGGACTTTCCAGAAACAGTAAAAACCATCAGCGTTATTAATTCTGTCAGCGAGCTGGATGAAATGCTCAGACTTTTTATTCTGGGATGGAAAAATCTTGCTGCTATAGGAGATGCTGAAGCTTTCTACTGGGGAATGACTCCGACAATTTATCATCCCGATTATATTCAAAAAAATAAACACCTGCTTCAAGAAAGAGCTGAAAGCTTGAAAACTCTGGGAAAAGAAGCGAAAGAGTATTTTAGAGGGCAAATTATCCTCTACGATACTTTCCTGAATGAAGTTACTATGACCCATGAACTCCAGAAAATAAAATGTCCTGCGCTGGTTGTCTGCGGAATGGAAGATATTTTAAAACCTCCTAAATTTTCAAAAATCATTGCGGAAAATATTAAAAATTCCGAATTGGCTTTCATTCCCGACTGCGGTCATGTCACTATTTTTGAAAAGCCGGAAGTACTAAACAGCCTTCTCTTGGGATTTATTGGAAAAAATATATCTTCTAAAAAGGATTAACCCAGTCCTGAACTCACCCCCCAGCCCCCCTCTCTTAGAAAGAGAGGGGGAAAAAGAATGAGTTTTTTTTCTTCCTCTCCCCTTCTCTTTCTAAGAGAAGGGGATTTAGGGGATGAGTTCAAAACTCTTTGAATCTTTTTTAAAAAATGCTATCTTTTATACAATAGAGGAAAAAAATGTATATCAATCCGCTTTCTGATATTGTTTTTAAATATTTATTGGGCAGGGAAGAAACCAAAGACCTGCTTTTGTCTTTTATCAATTCGGTCTTAGAAGATTCTGACCTTGAAACCATGCAGTCTCTTGAAATCAGAAACCCTTTTAACCTCAAAGAGTTTAAGACCGACAAAACCAGTATCCTGGATATCAAGGCAATCGATAATAAGGGCAAGATTTACAATATCGAGGTTCAGAACATCGGCGATGAAGTT
>MIAO01000081.1 GCA_001829155.1 Spirochaetes bacterium GWB1_36_13
CCTTCTTTTTATCGAAAGATCGTAAAGAATAATTCCAGTCGCTACTGAAACATTTAAAGAATCGATATTGCCTTCGGTAGGAATACTGATTTTGAAATCGCATTTTTCCAATATTTTTTCAGCAATTCCTTTTCCTTCACTTCCTAAAACAAAGGCTGTTTTTTCTGAAAGGGGAGTTTTGAAAATATCTTTTCCTCCTTCTCCAACGGATCCGTAGATCCAGAATCCCCAATCTTTCAGTTTTAAAATCGCATTGGAGAGATTTGGAACCTTGATGATTTTCATAAAAAAAGCGGTTCCTGCGGAAGCTTTGATAACAGTGGGGTTGATATGAACCGATCGATCCTCAGGAATAATCAGTGCATCGACTGAAAAAAGGTCTGCGCTTCTGATAATAGCCCCGAAATTCCGCGCGTCTGTGATATGATCCAGAATCAGGATTGTTTTTGCATCTTTCAGGCTTTCCAAGGGCAGGTATTGAACTTCTGTTTTAATAAAAGCAATGATTCCCTGATGAGCATCGTCCGGGCAGATTTCATCCAGAATTTTCCGGTTTGAAGCGGTTTCTAAAGGAATCTTTTTTTCGGAAGCTTTTTTTTTAAAAAAGTCCAGTTTGTTTTTCTGAAGGGATTCTAAAATTAAAATCTTTTCAATTTTGATCGGGCTCTTTAAAAGCATTTCAACCGGGTGAATGCCGAAAATAGTCTGTTTTGCGTCTGTCATTATTTTACCTTGATGATTATAAATGTAATATCGTCTTCTACTGATTCTCGCCCTGGAATAAACGCCTTGATTTCATTCATCAGCGCCAGCGCCAGTTTTTTTTCATGGTGATTTTTTTTGATGAAATTTTTCAGTCTTTCTATACCGTACATATCCCCTTCTTTGTTTCTGGCTTCTAAAAGCCCGTCTGTGAGGAGAACGAGAATATCCCCGGTTTCTAAAACAATTTCAACCGACTCGATCGGAATTTTTTTAGAATATCCTAAAAGATAGCCTGTGTTTCCAAGTTCAATAAATTGGTCTTTTTCAGTTTTATAAACTAGTGGGGGAATATGACCCGCATTTGAATATCGAAGTGTGTTATTATGAAATATGCCGTAAAAAGCTGTGATAAAACGACCCACTGGAGAAAGAATATCGACCATTAAATCATTCAGGCAGTTTAAAAGCCAGAGGGGGTTGCTGATTTCCGGTGCAAAGGTTCTGAAGATAATTTTTGTCATGGAAGCAATCAATGCGGAACCGACCCCGTGTCCGGCGACATCGGCCAGAAAAATGCCGATATGTTCATTACTCATTACCTGAAAATCCCAAAGATCTCCGCCGATCGAACCAGTGGTCATATATTGTACCTGAATATCAAGGTTTGCCCAGGAAGGTGAGGGTTCTTGAAGCATCATTTCCTGAATATGCCGCGCCAGTTCAATGTCTTTTTTATTTTTAAAATAATCTTGTTCGGCTAAAAGGATTTTCATTTCTCTGACTTTAAGGAGAAAAAGTTTATCAATTTTTGCTTTTAAAAGATGGTGATCAATGTTTTTGAAAAAGAGAAAATCATCCCATTCTTCATTGACTTCCTGAAGGAAAGAACTGTCTTTTAAAACTGCAATGATCATCAGTTTGAGAGGATATTTTTTCTTGAGTTTTTTTACTTCTTCCCGGTCTTTTTCTGAAAAAATTCCGGCAACAACAATTCCGCTGTCAAAATGTTCCATTTGAAGGGTAGAAAAATCGGTCAACCCGTTTTCTTCTAAAAAATGAACAAGATCTCTGTGTTCAGAATGAAATTGATAGTATGCTTTAAAAAGATTAATATTCTTCATTTTTATCCTTAAAAATTACAAGGCGCTAATATTAAAAACACTTCCATAAAAAATACTTTTTTTCCCCTTATGAAATCAAGTTTTGAATCGATTTTTTTTCTATTATGTAAATCTATCCCTAAGAAATTAAAAAACTTTTTTCAAATCTGCTATCAAATATTTGATTGTGTTTTATCGATCAACACCTAATCTTTTTCCGGTCGTTTTATATTTAAATATAGTCAAATAGAATTGATGGAAAAAATGACTTTTAAAAACTTTTATTCGACAGGAGTTTTTTCCTTTGCTTTTTTCTGAAACTTTACTATTATTATTTGGAAAGAATTTGTAATAGAAGGCAATTTTGAATCGGTTAAAACTATATCTTGATAATTGTTGTTTCAACAGACCCTACGACGAACCTGTTAATCAATTTATGAGTTTTGAAATAGAATCAAAACTTCTGATACAGGAACAAATAAAAAAAGGATATTTTAATCTTGTATGGTCATTTATACTTGATTTCGAAAATGAAGAGAATCCTTATGAAGATATAAAAGAATCTGTAAAAAACTGGAAGAAAATATCAAAAGAATTTGTTCAGCCTGAAGATGTTATAAGAATAAAAGCGAATGAACTGAGAAAAAAATATGGTTTTGGCGCGAAAGATTCTCTTCACATTAGTTGTGCTCTTTATTCTCAATGTGATTATTTACTGACCACAGATAAAAAGATGATAAAAAAAGGGCTTTCTTTAAATCATATTAAAATTTTGAATCCTATTCAGTTTGTTGCACAAATGGAGGAAGAGAATGATCAGTGATATGCAAATCCGATACAATGGGATGAAATTATTAAGAGAACATCTTGGTATTGTAGAAGCGGAAAAATTTATAGCTTTAATAAAAAAAGAATCTTTTAATTATACTGAATGGCAAAGAACCTTATGGAGCGATCAATCTGTAGATGATATCTTTCATCAGGCAAAAAAATTTTATGAGATAGATCAATAAACCAATGCAAAGATAAATGTTAAAATTTGCTTTTTTTTCAAACTTGACTATTATTATTTGGAAAGAATTTGTAAAGGAGAGCTTTATGGAAATCATGGAGATTATGGAATATCTTCCTCATCGATACCCGTTTTTAATGGTGGACAGAGTGCTGGAAACAACTGAAAATAAAATTACAGGGATCAAGAATGTCACGATTAATGAACCTTTTTTTCAGGGGCATTTTCCTGGCGACCCGATTATGCCGGGAGTGATGATTGTGGAAGGAATGGCTCAGTGCGGCGGGCTTCTAGTTTTAAAACAGGTGGAAGACAGGAAAAGCGTTTCCCCTTATTTTGCGGCAATCGATAAAGTAAAATTTAAAAGACCTGTAAGACCTGGGGATCAGCTTCGGTATGAAGTGGAAATTACGGTAAATCGAGGAACTTTGTGTAAAATGACAGGAAAAACCTTTGTTGGGACAGAGCTTGCCTGCGAAGCGGAAATGACCGCTGTGATTGTGAAAAGAAACCAGTAAAAAAAGGATATTGATATGAGAAAAGCTTTTTTAGTCGTGTTTTTAATACTGGCAGGAAGCTTTTCTTCCTTCTCGAGGGAGCAGAAATCAATGGAAGAAAATGAAGAAGAAAGGGTTTTCTTATTTACAGGGATCGTTGATGATCTAAACATCGAAGTGCAGGATTCTTATCATAAGCATATCTATTATTACCATTTTAAAATATTTCTTGGAAAACAAAAAAAATTTGAAAATAAAGTTTTTTTATTTCAAAAGCATGAATTTGATATCAAAGAACAATACTCAGCCGGCGAACGGCTTATAATCCAATTTCCAGCCTGGGCATTATTGGAATACGACGGAAAAAAAGAGATTCCTCTTTATAAAATTGAAAAAACAAAAGATATCTATGAAAAGATAGCGGTTTTTAAAAAAGGAACCTCTTTAGAAAAAGCGGAACAATGGCTTGATTCTATGAACGCCTTTTTTAACGAAGGCATGGACTCATCCAAGGGAAAAGCCTATTTTTACAAAACGGGCCCAAAATTTATTGTCCGTTTTTTAAATGAAGACGATCAGATTCAATTTCTGAAAGAAAGCAAAAAAAATCCCGATATCTATGAAGTCTATCAGCCGGACTGGAAAATTCAGAAGGATTAGCCTGATGTTAGTGGATAGAAAATTGCCGAAAAAATCCTTTCAGAATGTTTTTGGGGCGATTATCATTATACTCCTGAAAAACTCATCAAAATTGCGGAAGAAGGGAGTTTTAATGAAAAAAAATTCCTGTTTGGAAAAGTGATTCAAGCAGCTTTACAGAAAGCCAGTTTTTTAATAGATGAACTGATTATCAGGCTGAAAGATTTTCCCATGAGTCTGCTTTATAATCTGAACACAGTCAATCCTGTTTCAATAAATGATTCCCGATTATATCTTGGTGAAATGATTGAAGAAATCAGCTTGCTTCAAAACCATCTGCATAAAAAATAAAAAATCCTCAATTGGCACAGTGAGAGAAAAATAATGAAAATTTTATTAAAATTTATTAAATTTATAATCACTGGAGAGGATTTTGTCTTTCTTGATTCTCACATACCAGCATCATGCATTCAACACTGAAAAATATCAGTCAATACAAAGAGGAGGAAACAACATGGCTAAACAATATAAACTTCAGGATGTGCAGGAACCCGTTCTTTATGATGAACTTTTTGATTATGATCAAATACCAAGAGCGGTTTATAATCCGAAAAATCCGGCTCCCCTCGAAATCCCAAAAGAATTCTGGATTACAGACACTACTTTCCGGGACGGACAGCAGGCGCGCCCCCCTTATACAGTGGATCAGATTGTTAAAATTTACAAGTTTTTAAACCGTTTGAGCGGACCGAAAGGAGTGATTCGTCAGACCGAGTATTTTCTCTATACTGACAAAGACAAGGAAGCAGTTGAAAAATGTCTTTCCCTTGGCTATCAGTTTCCTGAAGTTACTGCCTGGATTCGGGCAAAAAAAGAGGACTTTAAACTGGTGAAAAAATTTAATCTGAAAGAGACAGGGATTTTAACCAGTATATCAGACTACCATATCTTTTTGAAACTCAAGAAAAACAGAAAGGAAGCGATTGAAGAATATCTGGATGTTGTCCGTGAAGCAATGAATGAAGGGATTCGTCCACGCTGCCATTTTGAAGATGTCACCCGTGCAGATTTTTACGGATTGGTCATTCCTTTTGCGCAAGCATTGATGAGACTTTCCGAAGACTCAAAAATTCCGGTTAAAATGAGACTTTGCGATACGATGGGATACGGCTTGGATAATCCTTACGCAGAAGCTCCGAGAGGAGTGGGAAAAATTATCCAGCTGATGAGAAAAGAAGCAGGTGTGCCGGCAGAATTACTTGAGTGGCACGGACACAACGATTTTCATAGAGTGCTTTCCAACGGTGCTGCCGCATGGCTTCATGGATGCGCATCCATCAACGGCGCGATTTTCGGATCTGGAGAAAGAACCGGCAATACTCCGATCGAAGCGTTGATTATCGAATGGATTGCGATGACGGGAGATACAGCTGGAATTGATACTACTGCGATTACCGAACTGGCTGAATACTATGAAAATGAAATTGGCACCAAGCTTCCTGAAAACTATCCTTTTGTCGGGAAAGATTTTAATGTGACTCGAGCTGGAATTCACGCAGACGGACTTCTGAAAAACGAGAGAATTTATAATATTTTCAATACAGGAAAACTTTTAAACCGCCCGATTCGAATCGGAATTACCGATAAATCGGGGTTAGCTGGTATTTCTCACTGGCTCAACAAGTTTTTTAATCTGGAAGGCAACGATATGATCAAGAAAAATGATCCGAATATTATGAAAATTCAAAACCGAATTGAGGAAGACTACGCAAACGGAAGAACAACTGGTATTTCAGACCCTGAAATGGAAGCGATGGCAAAAGAATTTTTTCCGGGAAGGTTTAAAAAATGAGAAATAAAATTGCGGTTATCGGCGCAGGAAATGTAGGGGCGACTTTAGCCCTTTATCTGGCTCAAAAAGAATTGGGTGATCTAGCGCTGATTGATATTAATAAAAACATGGCAAAAGGCAAGGCTTTAGATATTATGCAGGCGGGCGCTGTTTTTGGATTTGACACGCGGATTGAAGCTTCCGATGACTATGAGATCATCAAAGGGGCAAAACTAGTACTCGTTACTGCCGGATTTCCCCGAAAACCGGGGATGGACAGACTGGAGCTTCTGCATATCAACCGTGATATTATAGACGGAATTGCCGCCAATATAAAAAAATACGCTCCTGATTCGATTGTGATTGTAGTTTCAAATCCTGTGGATGTGATGACTTACCGGATGTGGAAACAGACAGGTTTTCCTTCTGAGAGAGTGATGGGGCAGGCGGGCGTTCTGGATACTGGGCGCTACCTATCCTTTTTGGCTGAAAAAACAGGTCTTAATGTGAAAAACATTCAGTCCATGATTCTGGGCGGTCACGGAGATACCATGGTGCCTGTGGAAAGCTGGACACGAATCAGCGGTGCAGATATCAAGGAGTTTGTATCCCAGTCTGATTTGGATACTGTCGGAAAAAGAGCGCAGAACGGAGGCGGAGAAATTGTAACCCTGCTTCAAACCGGATCTGCCTATTATGCTCCGGCGGCAGCAACCGCGTTGATGGCTGAATCAGTCTTAAAAGATGAGAAAAAGCTTCTCCCAGTGGCGTGTCTTCCGAAAAAAGGCGAATATGGAATCAAAGATATTTATATCGGTCTTCCGGCAGTAATTGGTGCAAATGGGGTAGAAAAAATACTGGAACTCAAACTGGGCAGTGAAGAAATGAAAAAACTGACTGATTCAGCAGCGATTTATCTCAAATCAGTCGCAGAACTTTAAAACTATTTACAGATAAAACAGTAAATGAATTCAATGTATACCAGCGGAGTCGAGGTGTCACTTCGGCTTCGCTCAGTGTCCGTTCGGCTCCGTTCAATGATCAAAACAAGCTATTATTACTTAAGGCGAGTTCTAAAAATTAATTTTCCTGTCATTTCGAACAAAGTGAGAAATCTTAAAATATTGATATTAAAAAAGATTTCTCTTCGCTTTGCTCATCGAAATGACGATTTTTTCTATTTTTAGAACTGCCCTTAAAAAACTTTCTTTAAATCCGCTTTCAAATCTTTCACAGCAGAAGATTCAATGGTTTCTTCGCTTGAAAAAATCCTTGCCTTTCCGTAACTTCCGTTTTCCAGAAAAAAAACCATGACAATTTTTTCAAAAGGGTAAACCACCCAGTATTCCCGAACCCCGTATTTTTCATAAACATTATATTTGTTTTTCATGTCTTTTGAAGCTGTAGAGGGAGAAATGATTTCAACAATCATGTCCGGCGAGCCCGCACAGCCCCTATCATCGAGTTTTGAAGAATCGCAGATAATGGAAATATCAGGTTGTACCACGGTTTCTATTGTATCATCGCCTTGATTTTTTTCTACTCCTAGGCGGACATCAAAAGGAGCTGTATAAACTTCACAGGATTTATGTTCTAAAAAATCCGCAAACTGCCTTGCCAGAGCAAGCAATATTTTCTGATGTTCCCTACTGGGTGCCGGGCTCATATCAAAGATATTCCCTTCTATAATTTCCCACCGCTTGCCATCATTCCATGAGAGGTAGTCTGAATAAGTATAAATTTGGTCGTGTTTTACCGCAAGAGACATAAACTTTTCCGCTTTTTTATATAAAATATAGTCAAATGGAATTGTTATGAAAAATTGATTTTGAGAAAGATACCTGCCGAGAAAATTCCCGGCAGGACAATATTAAGATAGATTCATTTTTTATTTTTCTTTGATAATAATCTGAATTCCTTCCATTCTTAAACTTTTTCCTTTCGTGCCGCAATATTCACCATTTTTATACCATGGAGTGTCCCCTACATTTTGCACATGACCTCGGTAATAAATATCATATTTAGCAGCATATTCGGGAGTCAGTCTAAAGGCTATGCCTTCCATTCTTTTTCCTAATCGCCCCACACTTCCTTTTCCGCCGGAAAAAGCAGCCCATGGAGTATCTCCCACATCCTGAATGTGTGCTGTGTATTCAAACTTAATGTCTCCGCTTTTTAACTCAAAATTAAGCATCTCAAGGGGTTTAGACTGTCCTTTTGTTCCCACAAAATTTCCCATTGAAACCTCAGGCAACGCGCTTCCTCCGGAAACACCTGAAAAAAGAATACTGACTTTTCGAGTCGGCTGAAAAGGAAGCCCCGGTATTTCTTCATACCCTCCAGCTACTTTTGGAAATTTGAAGTTTTTATTGACTCGGATATAAAACTCTACCCATTCGTTTTCTATTTTCTTTTTACCTTTTTGCATTTGATGAACTTTTAAAATCAAATCCTGCCCGTCTTTATAATTGGACAGTGAAAAGGTTTGAGCCGAAACTCCGTTTTTATTGCTGTTTCCGATTAGATCCGTAAAATAATCATCAGCAGCTGCTGAACCATCCGCTTCTCTTAGATAAAGTTTCGCGTCAAAACCGGCAGAATCATTGGGTAATGAAAAGGTAATTGTTTTATTTTCTGCAGATTCTCCGCTTTCTTTAAATTTTTTATTTTGATCGCGGGTCAGATTCCATAAACTCTGATTTTTACCGCCCAAATTGAGATCAAGACTTCCATAGAGTTCTAAATCTTTTCCATTTCCATCGCGAGCGTTGGTTTTGATCTTATAAAGGGTAAAGGACACATCTACGCCGTCTCCTTTCTGTGCAGTGGTTTGTCTGACGGTATATTCACTGCTGTAAATCGTGTTGGCAATCGTATTGTCATCGACAAACCGCAATTGATAGGCTATGTTTTTCCCCGGATTTTTCGCTGAAAAACCGTCATTTTGAAGCATACTCATAAACCCGTCAAGAGTGGTTGCAACCACTGATCCGCCGATCACCGTAATATTTATTTTATTTTCTTTTTTAAATGTATCGTAAGTGCTTTTGAAATCTGCCTCATATTCCTGTCCGTTTGCTTTCGCTTCCACAGCCACATTCAAAGTAGCCATGATTGTTTGCAAGTCTTCATTGGACTCGATGGTTAAATAGGCGATTCGTCCAAAAGCAATAGAAGAGACATAAACCGGTCTATATCCTTTAAAACTGGCTAGATTGAAGTTTTTGTAAAGAAAAACTCCATTCCCCTGATCCACACTTACGGTATAAAAGGTCTGCATAAATTTGATCATGTGTTTGTATTTTTTTGTGCTTTTTTTAAAATCAAAACCGGTTTTTACCTTTACTTCAACCGCCGGAGAAGAAAATCCGACTCCCAAATTAAACATGACCCCGAATTCGCTTTCATCGGTGATGGTGTGTTCCTCAAAAGAGTAAATAGAAGATCGCCCCTCAATGTTTTGAGAAAGAATGCTGTTATGAAGCTCGTTGAAATTGGACGATGAAGGGACAATGGTGCCTGAAACCCTTGTTTTTTGATTTTCTTTTCCCTTAGGCGGCACAATACCCGTTAAATCATAAGAAAGGGTAATCGGTCTTTTTTCACCCTCTGTAATTTCTTTATAAGAACCATCATCAATAGTGTGTCCCAAAATCACAGAACCGGGATAAATCACACCTGAATTCGGGTTTAAAAGGATTTGCTGGTCATAGGCAGCGCTGGCTTTAAACTTCTGAGTGGTGGTTACATAAGTAATGGGGACTCCATTTTCCACTTTATTTTCCACAGCTTCTGTCTTGGGTTGATCCAATTCTGTTTTCTCTGCTTTTTCTGCTTTTTTACCTTTTAAAGTGTCCGCAGTGAGAAGAGCCTCAATCTCTTTTCTCAATTTATCAATCTGAGATTTGTCTTCTTTTGAGTCGGCTGTGGAAGTAGGCGTCTCAGCTTTCTCTTTTTTTTCTTCAACCTGAGTGGTTTTCTTATCTTCTTTTTTATTTTTCTTGGTTTTCCCTTGAATGTCTTCCATAAATACAAGACTGAAAAGAATGCACAGTGCTGCAAGTAAACTTATACTTTTTTTCATATTTTTTCCTTTATTAAAGATTTAAAAATTTATAGCTTTTAAAAAAACTAAAATCCTCCTATTTTATTTTTGAATGAGCTATAAATTATTGTTATAAATATATAACAAGTTTTTTTTAATAAAAAAAATAAGTTGAAAAAACAAGCAAAAATATACCGGAAAATGCAATAAATGAACAATCTGTTTTTTTGAATAATTTTTGTATTTATTTATACATAACTGAATTTAAATTGCAAATATTTTCAACCCGAAATTGTCATTGTCCGGCGCTTGTACTGAGCAGAGTCGAAGTATGACCGGACAATCCAGTAAATTGATTATCCTGCTTAATAGATTCCCCGGTCATTCCCGTGAAGGCGGGAATCTATTGACAATAAGTGTTTTGTATTAAGTCTATTTCAAACAATAAATAATCAGAAAAAATATGAGATATTTTGTTAATAAACTTGTGGGCAGTTCTAAAAATAGAGAAAATCGTCATTTCGATGAGCAAAGCAAAGAGAAATCTTTTACAATATCAATATTTTAAGATTTCTCACTTTGTTCGAAATGACGGAAAATTTAATTTTTAGAACTTGCCTTGTAAAGGTGTTGTAAAGCTTTATGTCCGGCTTGACTCGAATATTCTCTCTATCAGATTTTGTCTGCGGTTTCAAATCCAAACCCCCTTATCCTTAAGTCTTTAAGGACAAGGGGGGGAGTCCTCCGTGATTTCATCCGTGAAATCAAGTCGGACAAAGAAACCTTGCATCGTGCAGGGTTAAAGAAATAAAAATTGAATAAAAAAAATAGAGGTTATATTAATGTTACTTTTTAGACTTTATATAAATTAAATAGAATTATGCTAAAATTGGACTCAATTTATGAGTTATAGATAAAATCGTTCATAGCTGTAATTTGGTCATTGAGCGGAGCCGAACGAACCGGAGCCGAAGTGCGAACACCTCAGTTCGGTGTACGAATTAACTTGTTGACAAATTTTCCATCATTGCCAAAAACTCTTTCGCCGCTTTTTTCCATGAGTAGTTCTGAATATTAGCTCTGCCTTTTTCAATCAATGAATTTCTTAACTCATAATTTCCGGCAATCTGAAGCATGGCTTCTGCAATCTCTTCTTTTTGATAAGGATCTACAATCAAAGCGCCCTCTCCTGCTATTTCAGGGCAGGAAGAACGGTTTGAAGTGATGATGGGGCAGCCACATGCCTGGGATTCAAGAATGGGGAGCCCAAAGCCTTCATAAAGGGAGGGATAAAGATAGGCATCTGCCAGATTATAGAGAGCAACGAGTTCTTCTTCGCTTAAAAAACCGAGTTTTACAACTCTTTTTTCAAGGGTATTTTTTTGGATAAAATCATGAATTTCTTGGTCACCCCAGGATTTTCCGGCTGTAAAATAAATCCGGTGAGGGATTTTGTCTTTGATCAGTTCAAAGGCTTCCAGTACTTTCAGCATGTTTTTCCGGGGGGAAAGAGAGCCTGAATAAAAGAAAAATGGAGTTTCAAGGTTGAATTTGTCTTTTACCGATTTTAAATAATCGTTATCTTCTATTTTTTTAAAATGAGTTTCAACCCCTTCTTTAATAATTCTGATTTTTTTTTCAGGAATTTTTAATAAGGTTTTCATTCTGGAAGCGGTGAAATCTGAAACGGTGAGATCAATGCGGGAAAAAAACTTTCCCAGCCGGATCATCAGTGTATGGTGGAGGTGGTCAAAAAACTTGAATTCTCTGAACCCGATTTTTTTTTCAAAATAGATAATATCATGATAAACAGGAATTTTTTTTCCTTTGACCAGAGGGGAAAAGGTATTTTTCGGGAAAAGATAATAATCAATTTTCTTTCTCCATGAAAAAAAAGGAATAGAAAAATAGTCAAAAATAAACCGAGAAGAAGAAGAAAGTATCACTTTCTGAAAATTGGGCGGCAAAGGAAAATCAAACTCATAATCTTTGTTTAAAAGAATAAAATAACGGTTTTCCTGATCCAATTCCGAAAGATTTTTAATCAGATTATAGGTATAGCGGTAAACACCCGCTCTTTTTTCATTCAAGATTCGGGCGTTGATCGCAAGAGAATAAGGTTTGACCGCCATTTACTCTTCCTTCATTCCGGCTCTGGCTGCTACCAGAAGAGGGTCCCAAACAGGCGAGAAAGGAGGGCAATATCCCAGATCCAGATTGTAAAACTCTTCTAAAGTCATTTCTTGAGAAATGGCAACGGTAATCACATCCAGTCTTAAAACCGAGCCGTTTTGTCCCACAATCTGCCCGCCTTTGATAATTTGAGAATCTTTTTCGAAATATAATTTTACCCAGATTTTTGAGCGTTCAGGGTAATAACCCGCTTTTGCCACATATTTAATAGAGACAGAATCCATATCAGAGATCCCGTTTCTTTCAATATCCACCTGTCCGATTCCTGTTTTACCGATTTCAAAGTCAAAGACTTTGGTCATAGAGCTTCCAATGATTCCCGGAAATTTTTTCAGGGGTTTTTCTGAGAGAGATGCCGTAATATTTTCACCGCACATTCTGCCCTGACGGTTTGCGCCTAAGGCTAAGGGGATGTAAAGATCTTTTTTAAAAAGAGTGTGATAAACCGTTGCACAGTCTCCCCCTGCAAAAATATCAGGGTCGCTGGTCTGAAGAAATTCATTGACGAAAACTGCTTTTCTGTCGCCCAAGGAAAGCCCCGCCTCTTCCGCAATTTTTGAGTTGGGAAGAACTCCGATGGAAAGGAGAACAAGGTCTGCTTCAATGACTTCGCCGTTTTCTAAAATGACTTTTTTCACTTTGCGCTCACCCTCAAAACGGACTGCTTTTTGATTGGTTAAAACTTTCACTTCGTTCCTGATCATCTCTTCCTGTACCAGGGTTGAGAAATCCTCATCCAGAATCGCTAAGATCCGGGGAGCCGCTTCAATCAGGGTTACTTCCATGTTTCTTTTACGAAACGATTCAGCCGCTTCCACTCCAATGAATCCTCCCCCGATAATCACCGCTTTCTTGGGTTTTTCGGCATCAATAAACGAATTGATTTGAATGCTGTCATCCAGTTCTTTCAAAGGAAAAATGCCTCTAAGCTCAATACCCGGAAGAGGAGGGATAATAGCCCTTGATCCGGTAGCTAAAACCAGTTTCTCATATTCCTGTTCAAAACTCGAACCATCTTGCAGGTTTTTGACTTTCACTTTTTTATTTTTCCGGTCAATTGAAAGAACTTCATGTTCTATTTTCAGGTTAATTTTTCTTTCAGTAACGGCTTTTTCGGGTTTTAAAACAATCAGGCGGTTGAAATCCTTGATTTCTCCTGAAATATAAAAAGGCATCCCGCAGGCGCCGTAAGAAATGTATTTTTCCTTTCCGAATACAATCACTTCTCTTTCAGGAAGGCTTCTTTTAATCTGACTTGCGGCGCTCATTCCTGCGGCAACGGCTCCGACTATGACAATCGGTTTCATTATTGATTTTCCTTTTTTTTACATTTTTCAGGATCAAGCCAGCAGAAAGGATTGTAATAAAGACTCATAAAATCCATAAAATTTTTATACATATCAGTCAGAATATTGATACTTGTTTGGTGGTTTTCCTGATTGACTTTTTTAAGCAGCGCCTGAGTAGTCATAAGATTGTCTTTCATAAGATGGGTGAGATCATCTCTTAAAGAAGTCAATCCTTCCAGATAAGTTTTATAGACATTGAACATCTCTATTCTTTCTTTTTGTTCGAGGCTTTGAAGGTAGAAAATTGTTTTTTCAATTTCTTCTTCGATTGAAATGAGTTTTTTTAAGGTTTCTACATAGTTATCTCTAAAGTTTTTAGAGACTTTTGAAAAATATTGTGTTTCCATGCATGCCTCCCTATTACAAATTGTCGATTCTTTTTAAATTGTATTATGAGTCATTGCCCAAGAGGCAATCCGCATAGAACAGAAGCGGAAGATGACTAATAGAAGAAAATATTAAATTTCTATATATTCTTATAATACAATTTTTTTCTAAAAAATCAAGGTTTTTCTTTAAATATCAGAAATGCCATAAAAGGCAGACCTAAAATTCCGGTGATAATACCTATCGGTATTTCTTCTAAAGGATTAATCCATCTTCCAAAAGTGTCTAAAGTTGTGAGAAAAAAGCCTCCTCCAAAAAATGAAAAAAGAATATGTTTGACCGGATTTCCTTTTGTGGCGAGGCGGAAAAAATTGGCAAACAAGAGAGCAAAAAAAGGAAGAGGGCCTGATAAAGTAATGGATAAAGTAATGAAAAATCCGATTAAAAGAAAAAGTAAAAAAAGTTTTTTCCGAAAGGCTCTTCCAAGGATTTCTTCATAGATTTCGGCAATTCCTAAAAGCGCAATCTTAGGATGTTCCCGAAGAGAAAAAACAAGAAGCACAAAAGCAGAAAAAGAAATCAAAACTACTTCCTGAAAACTGTAAAAGGAAAATCCGCCAAAAACCCATCTGGAAAGGCTTTGGCTGACTTTAAAAGAAGTCAGGTAATTGAGAAAATAAATACCAGATGAAAAAAATACATTTAAAAGAATTCCAAAAAGAATGAGGGAAGAGGATTTTAATTTTTTTCGCAAAAAAAAGAAAAGAAGAAGAGTGGAGCCGATTCCGCCCAGCATTCCGAAAAAAGCAGGAGAAAACCCGAGAATCAAGCCCAAAGAAGCTGTAAAACTGGCTCCTGCGCTGATGCCCAGAGTATATTCAGAGGCTAGAGGGTTTCTTGTGATATTTTGAAGGTTTAGGGTGAGCAGACAAAGCCCTCCTCCCACAAAAAAAGCGGTCAAAACTCTGCTGAGCCTCAATAGGTAAAAAGAAGAATCCAGTCCAATCAAAGGGTAAAGTAAAATAAAAGGAAGAAAAAACCAAAAAAACTTCATAATCAATCGTTTTTATTGGTTGCAGAATTTGTTTTTTCTTCTAATAAAGGAATGGTTTCTATTCTTCCGCCGTTTTTAAGCACCAGTTCATAACATAAAGAATTTTCATTCTGACAGTCGCTGCCTTTCACCAGAATGTCTGGAAGAATTGCTTCCACGATTTTTACCGGGTCGTTTTCTTCAAAAAGTAAAACAGCATCGGTAAAATAGAGGCTGCTTAAAACCAGCGCCCTGTCTTCCTCACGATTAAAAGGCCGGTCGTTTCCTTTTATCTTTCTCACTGAGTCATCAGAGTTTAACCCGATGACAAAATAATCTCCCATCTCAGAAGCTTTTTGAAGATAATGAACAAAAGCTTTATCTAGAATATCAAAGCAACCGGTGGTAAAAACAATCTTTTTCCCTTCGCTTTTTAAAGCAGTTGTTCTTTCTTTTAAATCGGGAAGCGAAAAAATTTTATGATCTTTGGGTTCTATTGCTTCTTTTAATTCATAAGGATAGACCACAGAAGTCCCGGGCTTGGAGACGACAACTCCCGCTGAATAATTGGCAACATCGATGCTTTCTTCAAGGGAGAACCCATGAGTGAATGCATTGGCAGTCCATGAGAGAACCGTGTTCCCTGCGCCGGAAACATCATAAATCTCTCTTACTTTAGTTGGATGAAGGGATGTCTTTTCATCGTTGCTCAAAAGGATTCCGTCCGAACCAAGGGTAATCAGAAGATTTTCAGCCCCGATGCGTTTGCGTGTTTCATTGATAAAATTAAAAGCCTGTACATCGAGTTGTTGGATTGAAAAATTGAAATTTTCTTTAAATTTTTTCCGGCTTGTTTTAATGAGAAAAGAATTGGAAAGACAGTATTGGTTTTTCTTTTTCGAATCAATGAAAAGAGGAATTTTATTTTCCTTGGCGGTTTTAACAATATTGTTGAGAGATGTCTCAGAAAGAAAACCTTTGTTAAAATCAGCCACAATAATGGCGTCCATGTTCTGGATATTGTCTTCCAAAAGTTCCAGAAGCTTTGCGTCAAACTGAGAGGGGTTTAATTCTTTGTTCTCATAATCCACCCGGAGAACATGCTGGTTTCTCTCGGTAATCAGTCTTTTTTTGACGGTTGTTTTGATGCCCGCGGCTGTCAAAAAAATAGGAATAATTTTTTTATTTCCCGCAATGTTTAAAAGTTTGTCGCCTTCAATGTCGTTTCCGATCAGGGAAATCAGGTGGACATTCTGTCCGGCTGCGCGCAGATTATTGGCCACATTTCCGGCTCCTCCCAGTGTGTGTCCCTCGCTTTCCGAGGTAAATACTGGCACAGGCGCTTCAGAAGAGATTTTTTCTACTTTGCCGTATTCGAAAATATCCAGCATAATATCCCCGATAATCAGAAAATTTTTAGGAATAAAAATCTGGTCTATTTTATGAATCATTTTATTTTTTCCTTTGTTTTACTGGGCGCAGCTGTTTGCTTTTTTCATGAATTCTTCTAAAGGCATTGATTTTTCATAACAACTTTCTTTCATATAAAGAAGGAGGCTTTCAAAAACATCGGCAGGAATAAATCCCGGAATCACTGTAATAATAGTTCCTTTGGAATCCAGAAAACCGGTGGATGGAAATCCCTGTATCTGAAGCGAATAAAGAAACTGTTCGACGGTATAGGTTTTTTCTTGATAACGGATTGTGTATTTTAAGTCTTCTCCGTTTAATCGGACAGGAATGAAGTCGTTTTGAAACATAGGTTTGATTTTAGGGCTGTTAAATACTTCTGCCTCCATTTTTTTGCAATAGGGACACCAGTCTGTGTAAAATGAAATAACGATCGGCTTTTTTTCAGCGATGCCTTTTGCAACTCCCTGATTAAAATCATGCCAAACCAATTTTTCAGATTGAGAGGGTTTCATAAAAGAAAGGAAAAAAGAGAGAAAAATATTTTTTTCAGTTTTTTCCTGGCTGAAAATGAAAGAAGCCAGAAAAACAAAAATTAAAATCAGAGGCAGTTTTTTCATGGATATATCCTTTTTCTTTTTTACAAAACAAAAGACGCATATTCTTCCCAGAAATGACCTTCTTTAAAATGGATCGCAATATTTTCACAGAAGGAATTGTAGTGAATTTCGTTTTCCTTCAGTTCTTCGTAAATGGTTTCAAGCTCTTCCAGAGAGTGATTTTTTGCTATTTCAATGTGAGGAAAGAAAAAAGGCGGTTCCGGCAGATTGATTATTTTTTTTAAGTCTTCGTAAATTTCTCTGATTTTAAGCGGCGCAGTGATATTCAGAAAAATTGTTTTTTCTGAATCTAAAAAACCAATCATATCGGTATGGATTCGAAAGCGTTTTTTTTGTTTAAAATAATCGGTAACTAAAACACTGATTTTTTTCAGATTGATAAAGCTTTCAACCGGTCCATATACTTTAATATAGGGTGCATTTTCCCTAAGAAGCTTTCTGTCGTAATGGTATCGAAGGGAATCAATCTGTTTTTTTAAATCTTCATCAGGCTGAATACTAATAGAAAATTCCATTTTTATAAACACTTTTTGATTAAAATTTACTCATTTTCAGGAAAAGACTGAAATAGATTTCAATAAAGAATGGTTGAAAAAAAATTGTTTTTTATCATTACCAATCATTATATTTTAAAAACAAATAAATCAAAGAGTATTTATTATGATTTTAATAGATAAAATTAAAAACGATTTGAAAGAATTTTCGGATCAAAAGAAAAAAGGGTTTCTTCCCCGCTTTTTTCAGGCTTTTCCAGGGGGCTATGCAGAAGGCGACCAGTTTATCGGGGTTACGGTGCCCAATCAGAGAATGATTGCGAAAAAATATTTTCAAGATATTTCACTGGAAGAGACGGCATCCCTTCTTCGGGAGCCGATTCACGAATACCGTCTCACAGCGCTTTTTCTACTGGTTTACAAGTTTGAAAAACAAAAAAGTGAAAGGGAAGCGATTGTCAAGCTTTATCTTTCCCATACCGATTATGTGAATAATTGGGATCTGGTAGATTCGTCTGCTGAAAAAATTCTGGGAGCGTATCTTTTCGATCAGGATAAAAAGATTCTCTATGATTTTGCCGCTTCAAAAGATTTATGGCAAAACAGGATAGCGATGATTGCGTCATTTTATTTTATCAAGAAAAAAAAATTTGCAGATGCTTTAAAGATTGCTGAAATCCTGATTTTGCACCCCCATGACTTGATTCATAAAGCCGTGGGCTGGATGCTTCGGGAAATCGGGAAACGGGATCTGGAAACAGAAATCGAGTTTTTGAAAAAACATTACCGGACAATGCCTCGAACTATGCTTCGCTATGCTATTGAAAAGTTTGAGGAACCTCTGAGACAGGATTTTTTAAAAGGATTGATTTAAAGATTTTATCTGGAGATGCTGAAACAAAAAAGAAATTTATTTTCCATTTTAAATTTATATCTGTATATATTTTATTAATATAAAATTGATTTTTGAAAAAAAATTGTTACTATTTAATTAAAATGAAAATGAGGCGGTCATGGAAAAAAAAACTTTCAAAATAGAAGCGTATTTTATTATTTCCAGTTTTAAAAAATCAGACCCTGAGCTTTTTCTTATCAAGAATGAAAAAAATGAAATGGATTGTTTTAAAAGAAATTTTACTCTTGAAGGTCTCAGCTTTAATGTGGATAAGGCAAGAGATTTAATCCGGGACTTTTTAGTCGAGTCGATTCTTCCAAAAGGCATTTTTGTCAGTTCTCAAAAAATGGTTTTTGATAAAATAGGCAAGCAGGAATTCCGCTGTAAATATTATATCAATTTGACAGAAAAAAAACTCCAGTTGAAAAACGGAAGTTTTGTGCTGGTACATAAAGCGATTGATGTCAAAAACAATCTGTCTCCTTTTTTAAGGGAATTTCTGATTAATTATGTTGAAGAGAAAAAAAACATTTACGAAGAAACATCGTCTTAAACCTTCTCTTTTACCCTCCAGTCTTTTGTAAAAAACTTCTTTGAACAGACGGTCAGCATGAAATAATTACCCGCTGTTGTGACTGAGAGAATCGCAATCATAATCGCAATTTGATATTTTACGGCAATAATGGGCGAGGCTCCTGATAAAATTTGCCCTGTCATCATTCCGGGAAGTGAAACTAGTCCCATTCCTGCCATAGAAGAAATATGGGGCAGAAGAGAGAGTTTTAAAGATTCCTGAAAATAAGAGGCAAAGGCTTCTTTGGGGGAAGCTCCGAAGGAAAGTTTTTCTTCTATTTCCGATTTTTTTTCCTGATAAATTTTCAAAATCCTTTTCAAGGCGATTACGCCTCCATTCATGGAGTTCCCTAAAAGCATTCCAACAGCAGGGATTAAATACTGCCCGTCTGACCATTTTTCAGGGCGGACGATGATAAAGATAAAAAAAGCGGTAATCAGTGTGTTGACAAAAAAACTGATCAGAAAAACAGGAATAAAAAAAGTTTTAAAAGAAGCGCCTGTATTGGAAAGAATAATCTGCACCGATGCAAAAATCATAATAAGAATCAGACCTGAAATTACTAAAAAAGAATCAAAATGAAAGATCCAGTTGAGAAGGTAGCCTATTCCGATCAACTGAACCGACATTCTAAGAAGAGCAATCAGATATTGTTTTATCAGTCCTGTTTTCCCGATCCAGTGGATCCAGAGAATCAGAGCTGCCAGAATATATCCTGAGAGAAACCCGAAAAGGCTGATGTCAGTTATGCCCTTCATTGAAAATCTCCTTTAAATTTTTTAAGTCGTTTTTGGCAATTTCATGAAGGCTTTTATTTTTTTCCATAAAAAAAACGCGGTCGGTTTTTTCAAGAAGGGGAAGCGAATGGGAAACGATCAGAAAGGTTTTATCTTGAAACTCTTCAAAAATCCTTTGAAAAACAATCTGGGCAGTCTTGATATCCAAAGCGGAAGTAGGCTCATCGAAAAGAAAAACATCAGGGTCGAGTAAAAGCGTGCGGGCTAAAAGCAGCCTCTGTTTTTCCCCTCCTGAAAAAGAATAAACCAGATTATCGAGAGGATAAGAGAGAGAAGTAATTTCAAGAACTTTTTCAAGTCTTTTTTGGTCCGGAAAAAGAAGATTCTTTTGAATCGCAAAAGGAAAAAGGAGATTCTCTTTGATTGTTTTTCCGAAAAGAGTAGAGTTTTGAAAAAAAAGACTGATTTTTTTCCTCAGATCAAGGGGCGTGTAGTGGGAAAAGGGCTTTTGTTTAAAAAAAAGATTTCCTGAATCGGGCAGAATAAGAGTGTTTAAAAGTTTTAAAAGAGTCGTCTTTCCAGATCCCGAAAGACCGGCAATTCCAATTTTTTCTTTTTCTTTGACCTGAAATGAAATATTTTGAAGAATATCCCGGTAAAAAATATGCTCAGCGCTGAGAATCATGCACAAAGACCATCATGAAAGCTTTCTAAAAGGGTTTTTAAATAAATCAGCATAATGCCGGCATTCTTTTCAGGAACCTGAAAAGATTTTATATTCATAATAATACTGGTAATGTAAACAAAAAGAGGTTTTTGAGGGTGATCTGAAGACATTTCATTTAATGCCTTCTGAAACTGAAAATCGTTTAAAAAAAAGAGATTTTTTTGGTATTTCATGTTTTTCTCGTGAATTTCAAAAACTCTTTCTTTCCGGATAAGCGGTTGAACCGGATAAAATGTCCGTGTGATCTGCCAGATATTGAGAGCCAGAATACTGACAAAACTCTTTTCTTCATCTGAAAATTGTCTGTTTTTGCAGATACTGGATAAATAATCCAATAATTCCGGCTGAATATCCTGAAATTCCTGATAAATTTCTTTAAAATCTTTTTTTTCTTTTTGGCTGATAGACTTGAGAACATCTTGAATTTCTAAAATCTGGATCTGTCTCATGCATGCCTCCTGAAAAAAACTTGAATTTCTAAAACGCTTATGAGTTCACTATATTTATTTATAATATAATAATTTTTTGAAAAATTTATTATAAAATATGGAGAAAAGCAGAAAATAATCAAATTGGTTGAAATTTAAACTGAAAAACTTATGAATATGAGAATTTAGCCGAAAAGGAAAGAATGAAAAAGCGACACTGTTTTATTTTTTTATTTTTAATTCCGCTCCTTGTTTTTCCGGTCAGTTCTGAGATTCAAAAGAACGAAAAAACGGAAAAAAAGGAGTTGCCAAGAACTTACCGTTCAGTGGAGCTTCTGGATTCATTAGAAAAAGCTGCGGAGAAGTTAAAGTCGGATACGCTTATTCTGACAAATATAGACAGCGATTTTGGACTTATGGATGAGGAAGACAGTAATTTAATTAAAGCAAAAATTCCTCCCTATCTTGAAAATGTTTATTATCAGTTTTATGAGAAAAAGCTTTTCGCTATTGCTCTTTTTTTTGACAAAAAACGATTTACCTATCTTGAGCTTTATAAAGAAATGAAAAAAAAATACGGCAAACCTTCCTTCTACAATGCTGAAAATGCGGTCTGGCAGGATGAAAAAACCCTGATGATATTGGACAATCTTCCTTCTGTCAAATATATGGATAAAGAACTTTTTTCAAAAACAATCGAGAAAGATAAAAATAACATTCAATTAAAAGATAGAATTAAAGAGAAAATACTGGAGGATCTTTAATGGGCACACCTGAAGGATTTAAAAGAAAAGTCATTATTGTGGATAAAAGTTTCCAGATGCGGTTTGTGAAAAAATTTGTTTTTATCACTCTGGCGGGAACGCTTCTTTCCCTTTTGATTATTTTAGGTTTTTATTATTTTACTTATAAATACGGCGGGAAAGACTTATCCCGATATCTGGTTGAAATCGGTTTGGGCGAGGGGCTGGATGTCAATACAAAGGACAATCACGGTGAAATCCCTCTCCATTTGGTCAGCAGTGAAAAAGTGGCGGGGCTTTTAATTGATCTGGGCTCTAATATCAATGTACAGAACAACGCCGGAAATACGCCTTTGCATTTTATGGCTGAAAAGGGCAGACTGAATATTGCCGCAATTTTGATTGACCGGGGGGCGAAAGTAGATATTCCGAACATGGAAGGTTTTAGTCCTTTGGAAGTTTTTAAAAGAACTTTTAAAGCATCTGATCTCCACTGGTGGGCAGGAATCGGAAATATTGAAGCGGTTATTGCTTTGGGAGGAAAACAGAAATTAGATTTAAATCAGAAAGATAAAGACGGGAATACCCCTCTTCATTATGCTTCTTTTTACAGAAAAATAGAATGCAGTGGAATCCTGAAAGAGCTGGGAACCGATCTTTCCTTAAAAAATAACGAAGGGCAGACGGCAATTGATGTTTATAATAAAAAATATGCTTCTACTGAACTTCATTGGTGGACAGAGCTGGATGATTTGAAAAAAGTCAGCGTTTTGGTTCTTGAAAATAAAGCAGATTTTAACGCTCAGGATAGTGACGGACGGACTCCTCTTCAGATTGCAGCGATTCATGGGAACAAAGAAATCCTTAAATTTCTTCTGCTTCAGGGAGCTGACCCGAAAATAGCCGATAAAGAGGGAAAAAATGCCTATAGTTACGCAAAAGAAAATTATAATGATGAAAGTTTGAGAATACTCTACTGCAAAGGCGATTGTAAATAAGGGGGAGTTATGAAAAAAATATTTTTTGTTTTAGGCTTGATTTTATTGGTTCATTCAGCGCTTTTTGCAGATGAAAGAAGTGATTTTGTGGAAGCCGTAAAAAAAGGCGATTATGAAAAAGTTTCTGAAATGGTTGACAGGGGAGTGAAACTGGATTTTAGAGACAGTGAAGGAAAAACAATTCTTCACATTGCCGCAGAATCAGGTCATTATAAAGTAACCGGCGTACTGGTAAGGAAAAAAAATCTTTTTATCCCCACAGACCGTTTTATTTCAGCGCTTCCGGTAGCAGGGCTTGTGGCATTGATATTCATCGTGCTGGCATTTCTTTTTGGAATCCTTTATTCTCATAAGCTTGCAGGACCGATTTACAGGATTGAAAAAACAATTCTCCAGCTCATCAACGGCAACAGAGACTTTAAAGTCAAACTCCGAAAGGGCGATGAGTTTTTAAAGCTGGCGGATACTGTAAACAGGCTGATTGATTATATGGATAAAAACAGGGATCTTTTAGAGCGGGTGAAGAAGAATCTGGATGAGTTTGAAAAAAGCCCTAATTTTAAAGCAATTGACTCGATTAAAAAAGAAATTGAAGGTCATTTAGAAGAACTTGTATAAAAACCATGAAACAAGCAGCGGTTTTTTTTCTATTGCTTTTTTCGTTTCCTGTATTTTCAGCTTCAAATTATGATCGGATGGAATATGTCAAGGTTCTTGAAAGAGAAGACAAATCCCTTTCTATTAAAAAATATGTTTTAATCAAAAACTCAGATGAAAAAATCTATGAAGATTCTTACTGGAAAGTCTATTATCAGAAAGATAAAATCATTGGCGAAGAGCTTTACGAAAAAGGCCGGTTGGTTTATTACTATATTTATTATTATAAAAAAGATAAAATCTATCAAAAGGGTTTTTTCTGGCACGGTGTCTATTATGATATCAAGTATTTTAAAGCACAGGAAAAATACATCAAACAAGGTTTTTTTTATAAAAACTATCCTGAAACCTACAAAGTCTATAACAGCTCAGGAAAACTGATTTATTCGCATTATTATCAGGATTTTGAGTCATAGTTAGTCAACCCTGAAAAAGTCAAAAAAGCCTTTACAATAAAGAATAAATCATAAAAAAGAAGCGGCACATTTGCAAGATTTTCTATCTCTTTGACACCAACCCGGTAAAAAATGGAAGTTTATTCAATACATTCTTTTTTGAAGTGTCTTGAAGGTTTAATCTGATTGGACTTGAATCACCTTATTTCAAGAGTATTCCAGCGGGTTTCAAATCCAAACCCCTAACCCCTTATCCTTAAGTCTTTAAGGACAAGGGGGAGTCCTCCGTGATTTCATCCGTGAAATCAAGTCGGACGGGGAAACCCTGCATCGTGCAGGGTTGAATAGTTATACTGAAATGAGTTTCAATTGTCAATAGATTGAAATGATTATAATTTGCAAAAAATTGACCTTTTTTTTATCCTCATTGTCATTCCCGCGAAGGCGGGAATCTATTGAAAATAAAACAATTAATTTACAGATTCCGATCTTTTGTAAGCAAAAACCGGAATGGCTGCTTTGCATTTTATATTCAGTTTAGTATAAAAGTGATTAAATTTTATACAAGACTTTTGAGGAGACTTTATGAAATTCTTAGACCCCACCAACGATGTGGCATTCAAAAAAATTTTCGGTAATGATCAGAAAAAAGAAATTCTCATCAGTTTTTTAAACAGTCTTCTCGGCTTGAAAGAGGGCAAAAAAATCCTTGAAGTCGAAATCCAAAATCCCTATCAAGTCCCGAAAATTGCCGAGCTTAAAAACACGGTTCTGGATGTGAAGTGCAAGGATCAGAGAAATATTTCTTATCTGGTGGAGATGCAGGTAGCCAAGGCAAACGGGTTTGAAAAACGGGTGCTTTATTATACTTCCAAAGCTTATGTCAACCAGATTGAAATTGGTGAAGACTATCCGCATTTAAACCAGGTAGTATTTCTCGGAATTCTTGATTTTAAAATATTTGATTCTCCCGAATATCTATCCACCCACTTGATATTGAATCAAAATACACAGGAACATGCTTTAAAAGACCTTTATTTTAATTTTGTGGAGCTTCCGAAATTCGAAAAAACTGAGTCAGAACTTGAAACCATAGAAGACAAATGGATTTATTTTTTAAAAAACGCCAAAAATCTGGAAGTAGTGCCCGAATCGATGAAGGAAGAAGAATTTAAAAGCGCCTTTGAAACCCTCAAAAAATACGGATGGAATAAAGAAGAGCTTGAAGTTTATGACACAATCTCAATTTACCGCCAGGATGAACGGGGCAGGCTCGAGCAGGCAAAAATAGACGGAGAAAAAATCGGAATTGAAAAAGGGATCGAAATTGGAATGGAAAAAGGAAAGATGGAAGAAAAAAAAGAATTTGCCATGAGCCTTTCAAAACTGGGATGGTCAAAAGAACAAATTTCTCAGATATTAAAAATAAGTGAGGATGAAGTTGGAAAATACCTCGAATAATGCTGAAAAAGAAAGATGGAAAAGATGGACTGAGTCTATGGAAAAAGTAGCGTTGGAAATTCGCCGCCAGGATGAGAGAGGTGTAATCGAGCAGGCAAAAATAGACGGAGAAAAAATCGGAATTGAAAAAGGAATTGAAAAAGGAATTGAAAAAGGAATTGAAAAAGGAATGGAAAAGGGGATCGAAATTGGAATGGAAAAAGGAATGGAAAAGGGGATCGAAATTGGAATGGAAAAAGGAAAGATGGAAGAAAAAAAAGAATTTGCTATAAGCCTTTCAAAACTGGGATGGTCAAAAGAACAAATTTCTCAGATATTAAAAATAAGTGAGGATGAAGTTGAAAGATTTTGAAGAAGGAAAACCACAGGGAATGATCCCCGCAGTTTAGAAAGAATGGATTATTCCATGCTTTTTAAGTTAATTGCGTAAAGAGCGATGAAACCGCCTGTGATAATGAGGCTGACAATGCTAAAAGCACCAAAGATGGTTGCAGCGATGAAAGCGGCAGCATTTGCTCCGGTATAGATGAAAAATCCGAGTTTTTGACCTTTCATCATTTGAAGAGCGCCATAAAAAGATCCAGCTGCAAAAATCAAGCTTAACACTAAATAAACAGTGCTTCCGCCCATTGCAGATCCGAGACCAGGAATGTTAGCCATCAATGCTCCCGCACCGATAATCAGAAGAAGAGATCCTAAAATCGCAAGTCCGCTTCCGATAAAAGTCAGGATGCATAATACCTTTAAAAAGGTAGGTATTGTTTTGTTTTCGGTTTCACCCATTTTGTTTCTCCTTAAAAATTTTATAAAGTATCGTAGATTATAATATAATACTCTTTTTTCAAAGAAAAAAAAGGAATTTATTTTTCTGAAGAAAATACTTAGTTTTCTTATTATTTATTTTCTCTTAAAGCGAGTTTTAAAAATTAATTTTCCTGTCATTTCGAACAAAGTGAGAAATCTTAAAATATTGATATTAAAAAAGATTTCTCTTCGCTTTGCTCATCGAAATGACGATTTTTTCTATTTTTAGAACTGCCCTTAATATATCAGAAAAATAATGTAAAAAACTATGAATCATAAATTGAATCCTCAAAAAAATCATTTTCATTAAAATAAAAAGGCGAAAAAAATTGTTATCTTGGTGTATATTGATTAATTTTTAAAAGAAAAGGCAAGAGAGAATGAAGTCAAATCTACTGAAAAAAACTTTTTTTATTTTATTGCTCAATGCAATCGGCGTTGCGCTCGGAGTTTATTTCCGGGTGCCTCTTTTGTTTTTGCTGGGCGCATTTATCGGACTGATTCTTATTTGGGCTGTATTTGCTTTATCATCCAAAGAACTGAAATCAGGAAACGCTCCCTCAAAATACAGCGATTATTTAAACCGGAATTTTTTTGAAGATAAAATCCGCCCTGTCCGGCAGGCAAAGCATCAGGCGGTTTTGGAAGTGCTGGAAGATATGTTTGATCTGGCATCTAAAATTTCACTCAAAGAAAAAGATTATTCCACTACTTTAGAATACACGGTTTATCAGGCGGTTTCTTTGGGGCTTAAAATTTCTGAGCTTATGGTTTTAGCTGAAGACGAGTCTTTGGGTGATTCCAATATCACTAAAATTAAAAAAAGTTTACTCAAGCTCAAGGAAAATCTCTCGGAAACCAAACAAAATCTGGCGGGAATCCTGACCAATCTCTCTTTAGGCGAGTCCAACTATTCTAAAATTAATATCAATAAAGAATTGTCTTTTTTAAATAAGACTCTTGAAGAAACTATGAAAGAGGAGAATGAGCTATGAAAAAAAAACTTTCTTTTTATCTCAAAAGAGGAGCATTTTTCTTTTTGTCTCTCGCAGTAATCTCAGGATGCGGCGGTTATGAAAATAAAACCGAGCAGGAGTTGATAGAACTCAGCCGTGAAGCCTTAAAAAATGATATTTTTATTCAAGAAAATATCCCGTCTCAAATTGTGCCGAAAAATATTGAAAATATTTCTAATCTTCCGAAGCTCGATACAATCACGCTTTATGGAGAGACACCTGACAATGATCCGAATTCTATTTATATCGAAGTAGCGACTTCGACTGAAAAAGGCGTGAATGAGTATCAGGATCTCATGCTCTATGCGGTGAAAAAATTTAATGATAAAAGAGAGACCATAAACGGAAAAACGGTCAAGATAGGTCTTCGCTCCATTGCTTCAGGAACAGCCTATGAGATGATCAGCGCAGGTGTTTACAAACCCAACGGTTATACTCCTGCCAATCCCCTCTGGATCGAGCTTCTCAGATATAAAGGCGTGGATACCGCTTATCTGGGAAGCGTAGTCAACAATCCTCCCGGATTGGTGATGAAAAGGGAAAGATATGAAAAACTGGAAGAAGAGTATAAAAAAGTAGATTTCAATCTGATTATGGAACTGACGATGCAGGGAAAAATATTTCCAGGCTATCCCAGCCCCTATAGTTCCAGTACTGCTTTAAACTTTCTTTATTCCATTCTCTATGAAGCAGCCAAAAAACAAAATCAAATCTTGAGTGCAGAGCTGATTACCAATGAAATTATTGCCAGCGCTTTTACTGAGTTTCAAAAATCAGTCAAGGTTATTGGTCCTACAACAACTTATTTAAGAGAAATCTTTGAAAAATACGGCGATAATTCCATCAACTGTTTCCCGGTTGAAAAACAAGACCTTTATGTTTTAAAGAAAAATGGAAAACTGGATGAAAACGCGCTTGTGTTTATTCCTTTCGGGAAAATTGAACACAATAACCCGTTAGTCTCTCTTCCGTGGAACACAAAAGAAGAAAATGAAGCGCTTGCCTCGTTTTATCAGTATTTAAGAAGTGCGGAAATCCAAAGACACGCGCAGAATATTGGTTTTGAAGCTCCAAACAACCAGTTTTCAGGGCTTCCGGATGGAAAACTTCTCATGACAGCGCAAAGTCTCTGGAAAAACTATAAAGATGCTGGCCGGAAAGTTTACAGCGTATTTGTCGTCGATCGAAGCGGTTCGATGAACGGAGAACCACTTCTGGAAGTGAAGAAAGCGATGTTTTTTTCAGCTCAATATATCAAAAGAAGCAGTGAAATCGGATTAATCAGTTTCAGCGATGATATTACCATTCACCTCCCGATCAACGAATACAACAACCTTCAACAAGGCAAATATTTAACCGCAATTGACGATATTACCGCCGGAGGGCAGACTTTTCTTTTTGAATCGGTTCTTCAAGCCTCATTGATGCTGGAAGAAAAGAAAAAACAGGATCCGAAAGGGAAATTTTATATTTTTCTTCTGACAGACGGACTGGCTTCAAACAACAACCGGCTTTCGCTTGTGGTTCAGATGGTGAAAAAATCAGGAATCACAGTCATTCCGGTTGCTTACAATCTTTCGGATGTGAATGAGCTGAATGCGTTGGCCGAAGCAAATGAAAGCAGCATTATTTCAGGAAAGCCTGAAGATATTATCTCTAAACTGCAGATGCTTTTTGAAACGATGCAGTAGGAGGGTTGTTTGCTGAAAACAAGATTTGCATGGACAGTTGTTTTAATTATTCTGGTTTATGGAGCTTTGATCGGGTTTCAGTCTCAGCGGATTAAAAGCGCAACCGTAAATTATGACGGATATACCGTGATTTTATGGGATAATGGAATCCAGATGAAAAATGAAAACTTTTTCAGCCTGGAAATCTTAAATCAATTGATTGATTCTGCCCCGGAAAAAACAGCGGTGGTAAAAGTCCGTCAGGATGTGGAGTTGGTCAAGGATTTTAAAGACAGCGCGCCGGATTTCAATATTTATAAAAACATCGGCGGAACTGATTTTTTTGCGGGTTTTGACCTTGCGTTGGAAAAAGCCCTTTCTGTTTCTCCCTCCAGAATCGTGATTCTTTCCAAAGGGTATAATATGCTGGGCAGTGAAAGTAAAATAAGAAAAAAAACGGCTGTTCCGGTGGTGATTATTTACTTTAACGAGAAAAAAGACTTGGGAATCGACGGTGCTACTTATCAACAGTATTCGGATGTGAAATAAGTTTTGTCTGACGGATGGGTTAGAGCATGGATATAAATATTGCAGATTATTCCAGAACAATCAAAACAATATTAAAGCATCAGTTAAAAACAATGATTCTTTTTGGCTCAAGAGCAAGAGGTGATTTTAATCCAGATTCAGACTATGATTTCTTGATTGTTCTTAAACATAAAGAAGAAAGTTTATTGGATAAAATAAAAAATTCTCAACTCGATTTTTTAAATCAGTATGATCTTTTAGCAAGTTGTTTAGTATTAGATGAAAGTGAGTGGAAGGAAGAACAAAAATATCCTCTGGGAAAAAATATCTTAAAAGAAGGCAAGATATTGTGAATCAAAATCAAGAACAAATTGCAAATATGATGAAAAAAGCAGAAGAAAAATTAATGGCTGCAAAAAAACAACTCCTTTCTGTCATTCCCGCGAAGGCGGGAATCTATTGAAAATAAGTTTTTTAAGTAATAGATTCCGGTCTTTTGCAAGCAAAAACCGGAATGACAATTTTGCATTTTATATTCAGTTTCGTATAAAATGAACCTCATTCTGATTCAGCCGCCCATAGAAGATTTTTATTATACTCCCGTACGCCGTCAGCCGCTTGGATTATTATATCTTGCAGGAATAGCCAAATCAAAAAATTGGGAAACACTGCTTATCAATGCCCATTCTCCTAAAAAAAGCGTTCTTGCTCTTCCTGATTCATTTTCCTACTTGACTCCTTATATTGAAAATCATACCTTTCCTTTTAAAAATTATTACCACTGGGGCGCTTCCTGGCAGGAAATTGAAAAGCAGATACGCGAAAATAAGGGAGAATTGTTTGCAATTTCTTCACTTTTCACGCCCTATTATCAAGAATCTGAAACAGTGATTCGTTTGATCCAAAAATACCATCCCGAAGCCTTGATTGCAGCGGGAGGCTCGCATGCTACTCTTTTTCCTGATTATTATCTGGATACCCTCAAAGTGAATTTTGTGATAGCAGGAGAAGGAGAAAAAGCATTTTCCTGTTTACTGGATTTTATCCAGACTGGAAAAAAGGAATTTCTTTTTTATGCCCCCAATCTTTTTTTCAAAGAAAAAAGAGGATATGGGGAGCTTTTTCCTGAAGAAAATTTAGACCTGCTTCCTTTTCCACAAAGAGATTTGCTGAAAGAACGGGATTTGTTTTTTTACCGTAAGAAAGGGGTTTCTCTGATAGCCGGCAGGGGATGTCCGAATCAATGCAGCTTCTGTTCCAGCAGGAAAGTCTTTGGAAATCAATATCGGGTCCGAAGTATTGATAATATCATGAAGGAAATCGATGAATGTGTTGTGAAGTATCAGGCTCATTTTTTTAATTTTGAGGATGATAATCTTTTTCATAATCATAGCTTTGCCATTGATTTTTTAAAAATTTTGATAAAATATCAGAAAGAAAAAAACATGACTTTTGATTTTACCGCAATGAACGGAATCTCAGCTGAAACTTTAGATGAAGAGATTTTGACTCTGATGAAAAAAGCAGGGTTTCAGGAACTCAATCTGGCTTTGGTTACGGCATCTTTGAAAACGCAAAATCAATTAAAAAGACCTTTTGATTCATCTCATTTTCAAATAATTGTCCAACAGGCGCAAAAAATCGGATTTAATTTAAGAACTTATTTTATCTTAGGACTCCCAAATCAGACCAAGGAAGAAATCCAATTGACTGATTCATTTTTAAAAAAATTGAATTTAAAAGCGATTCCTTCGGTTTATTACGATATTTTTGAAAACAATCCTGAAAAATGGAAGATTCAGAGATCTTCAGGTTTTGCAAACGAGACAAAGTATTTATCGAGAAAAGATTTGATTGTTTTTTTTAATTTATTTGTAAAAGAATTTGTTCATTGAGTGCCATCGAACAGACACTGAGCGAAGCCGAAGTGTCCGAGTTAATTTCAATAATAATCGATAGCCTGACTCAAGAATGTTTTACTCTTGATCCTGATTTGCTTATATTTTCTTTAATAGGTCTTTTCAAAGAATAATAATTCTGAATTTGGAGGCATGATGACAATCCGAAAAAAAATGATGTTCAATTCAATCGGAGCGTTTACTTTGATTCTTTTTATTTTAGCTTTTACTCTTTTTATTGTCATTAAAAAAAATATCAACGAGAAAATTAAATCGGATTTGGAATCTATTGCAAATACGAGTTTAAATATGCTGGATTCTTCTTTAACCGACTCTGTGCAAAATTATTTAAGAGGGATTGCTGAAAAAAATAGACAGCTTGCTGAATACTATTATGCGCTTTTTCAAAGCGGGAAAATGAAGGAAGAAGAAGCTTATCAAAAATTCAGGGAGATTCTTCTCAATCCGGTGTATGGAAAAATCGGAGAAACAGGATATCTTGCCGGGGTAGGGACAGACGGGGTCTTAAAAATACATCCTAAATCAGAGGGTGTCAATGCGCTTAAGTTTGATTTTATGAAACAAGCCGTATCGATGAAAAATGGTTTTTTGGAATATGACTGGAAAAACAACGGAGAAGCGATTTCCCGGAAAAAAGCGGGCTATCTTGCCTATTTCGAGCCTTGGGATATCATGGTTTGGGCATCCTCCTATAAAAATGAGTTTGTATCATTGATTGATAGGGACAATATCAGAAAAAATCTTTTGGCTATCAAAGTGGGTAAAACGGGGTATCCCTATGTTTTTGATTCTAAAGGAACCGTGATATTTCATCCGGAACTGGAAGGAAAAAATATAATCAATATTCAGGATGCAGAGGGAAATTGGATTGTTCAGAAAATGATTTCGGACAAAAACGGGAGCATTCAGTATTTGTGGAAAGAGAGTGATTCAAAAATAAGGGAAAAATACGCTTATTTTCATTATCTTCCTGAAATGGATTGGTATGTTGTTATTTCTTCTTATAAAGATGAATTTTTTGATATTGTTGAAGTGGTTCAAAAAGTAATTTTCATTTCATTTTTTGTGAGTCTGATGCTGCTGATCCTGATTGTGTATTTCAGCACTAAATCACTCAAAGGATTGATCAATCAATTTCAGGAAGTACTGATAAAAGCATCAAAAGGGTTTTTAAATGAAAGATTTAATCTTCCGAGTGTCAAATGCAGTGATATCATGAAGTGCAGTCATTCTGAATGCAATGAATATGTAAAAGATAAAAATATCTGCTTTATCAATGCGGGATCCTATGCGCCTGACTTCGGAAAAGAAATCCAATGCCCGAGAATCATCCAAGGGGTTTATAAAGACTGTAAAGAGTGCAAGGTCTATAAAAAAATCTGTAAGAATGAAATTTATATGATTGCGGCCTGGTTTAATAAATTTATGGCTTTAATGTCTTCCAGTATTCAAGGACTGAAAAAGAACTTGGTACAGCTTTCTTCTCATTCCCAGACCTTGTTTTCCCATGCTCAGGAAAATGCCGCCAGTATTGAGGAAATATCGGTTTCTGCCAATTCAGTAGTCAACAAAGCGGTGGTACAAAAAGACGATACGGCGGAAAATAAATCAAATATTCAAAAAATTTATGAAACAATTCACCAGCTTTTTGAAAAAACAGAGAAAACAAAAGATGAAATATCGAATTCGACTTCCGCTATTGAACAGATGGCTGCCAATATTTCCAGTGCGGCCGGGATGTCAGTCAATGCGGATCAAGCGTCTGCGCATCTTCTTTCTGTATCGGAAGAAGGCAGTTCCTTAATCCATAAATTATCCGATTCAATTCAGGAAGTAGCGCATAACTCTGAAAAAATTACCGAGATGGTTCAGCTGATTATGGATATTTCAGAGCAGACCAATCTTTTGGCGATGAATGCTGCGATTGAGGCTGCCCATGCCGGGGATTATGGAAAAGGCTTTGCTGTGGTAGCTGAGGAAATCAGAAAACTCGCGGATAAAAGCGCTGGCAGCGCAAAAGAAATTCAGGGAGTCGTGAAATCAATTTCTCAAAGCATTCAAAATAATTTAAATCATTCAGATAAGACAAAAGCAGGGTTTGTTCTCCTTAAAAAAGAGGCGGAAAAGCTCAGACAGATCAATAAAGAAATAGCTTCCAGCATGGAAGAGCAAAATACGGCTAATCAAGAGGTTTTGAAATCTTCTTCAAACATCAATGATTTAGTTCAGAATATGCTTTCTGATTTTGAAAGTGAAAAAAATCTGATCCAATTGGTTGAAAGCAAGGGCGGTGATCTGTATTTGATGAGTGAAGATATTACAGTAGCGATTGAAGAAGAAGAAAAAGCTTTGGAAGGGATGGCTTTGTCTCTTGAAGAATTGTCTAAAATAGCCAATGACTTGAAACAAATAGTGGATGAAACAGATGCAAATTTTAAATTTTTTAAAATTGAAGAGTAGGTTTATTCATCTTCTACAGAAAAATGTTCCCAGAAATTGAGCAGGTCAGAAATTTCTTTATGGAGACGGCTTAAAATTTCTTTGTTGATTTTTCTGTAGAAACTCTCTTCCATCTGTTTTTTTGAAGCAATAGAATCTAAATTGGAATGACTGACAGACTTTTCGATAGGACTCATTTCTTTTAATTTAAGATTTTCTTCATTTTTGACAATATTTCTCGGTTCTTTTTTTTCTTTTTCAAGTTCCTGAATAGCGCCTTTAATTGTATATCCATCGTTATAAAGCATTTTTTTTATTTTTTGAAGGATTTTGATTTCGTCTATGCCATAAACTCTTCTTCCGCTTTTTTCATTTCTTTGAGGTGCCAAAACTGAAAACATCTGTTCCCAGTAACGGATCGTGTATTCCTTGACATTGAGAAGATCGCTGACTTCGCCAATCGAATAGTATTTTTTATCTTTTTCGTCTGCGTGCATTAGGAAACCCTCCACAGGCAGTGCTTAAGAATGGTGTTCATTGTGATGATCGTCGGTTTTATTTCTTCTGGCATTGATTTTTTCAAGCCTGGCTTTTGTTTCTCTTTGAATATAATTCATAGCTCCCATCAAAAGCCCTAAAAGAATAAATCCTCCCGGAGGAAGTAAAAAAATAAGAATCGGAGCTTTTGCTCCCTTTGCATCGGTAAATCCAAGAAGACTGAAGGAATCCTGAAGGTCATAAATTTTTCCAAAATCGGCGATCTGCAAAGTGATTTTCCCGGCTCCGATGACTTCCCTGACAAGGGCGATAAAGGTTAAAACAAGCGTAAACCCTATTCCCATTCCAAGCGCGTCCAAAATAGAACGGCCCAAAGAATTTTTAGAGGCAAAGGCTTCTGCCCTTCCCAGGATAATACAATTGACCACAATGAGGGGCAGAAAGATTCCCAGGGCTTTATTAATATCGGGTGAATAAGCGGTCAGAAAGTTTCGGATCAGGGTGACAAAAGTAGCAATAATGACAATATAGGAAGGTATCCTGATATTGGCAGGAATAATATTTTTCAAAAGAGAAATAATAATATTTGAACCGAGTAAAACAAAAGTTACAGCCAGCCCCATGGTAATTCCGTTGATGGTCTGGGTGGTTACTGCCAGAGTAGGGCAAAGTCCAAGCATGCTGACCAGAATGGGATTTTCCCGGTAGAGACCTTTGATAAAATCATGCCATCTGCTTTTTTCCATTTATTTCTCCTCTTATATGCGGCGGGGGTTTCTAGTTTATTTCTTCGAAATATATTGCGTGAGTTTTTATAAACTTCTGCCGGAGCACATTTTTGTGCCAGCCTTGATAGTTATCGCCTGTTTTACCGATTGCGTGAACTGTGGCCATAGAAGTAATGGTAGCTCCGGAAATTGCGTCAATTTTCAGTTTTTTCTGAAAATCTTTTTTAGAAGCAGGGAGTTCTTTTGATAAAGCTTTTACACCTTTAAAAGCCTTTCTAAACCAATCATCATTTGCCTGGCTTCCAAGACCCGGTGTTTCCGAGTGTCCGTCCAGCATTATAAAATCGATAATTTTCCAATTAATATCGACAGCAACCATAAAACGGATATTTCCTCCGTAGCCGTTGCTGTCTTCTGCAAAATAGATGTATCCTATTGTTTTCTTTTTTGAGTTTTTGGCAAGAATAAAATCGTCTTCAATCTTTTCAAATGAAAGTGCATCAGGGAAAAATTTTTTTTGAATTTTCAATTCTTCGTTTTGTTTCGTTACCGCTCTTTTTTCAAATAAAAGAAATTCGAAACCGCTGATGAGTAATGCTGAAACAACTGTAATTACTGCCAAAACGATGCTTTTATTCATTGTTTTTCCATCCATATATTTTTGGTTTACTCATTTTATCAATGAAAGGAACTAAGAGCTCCATCAAAAGAATTGCGAACATAACGCCTTCCGGGTATCCCCCGAAAATCCGGATAATAAAAGTCAGAAACCCAATACCGAAAGACATAATGATTTGCCCTTTCAAAGTCAAAGGAGTGGTAATCATATCGGTTGCCATATAAAAAGCTCCCAAAATCAGCCCTCCGCTTAAAACATGCAGATAAGCGAATAAAAAAGCGTTTTTTACTGCCCCGTATTCAGGAACCAGAATCAGGTTTTTGGAAAGGGCGTATAAAAAAGTCAAGGCAGCTACGCTTCCTATAAAAACAGCTGGAATGTGCCAGTAAATATACCTTCTTTTGAGAAGCCAGAGACCTCCCAGAAAAATAAATAAAACAGAAACTTCCCCGATACTTCCCCCTGCTTTTCCAAGAAAAAGATCTTTTGTATAGCTTTTATAATAAAGAAGAGAAGCGGAAGATTTTTCTTTTTTTGAAATATTTAAAATCTGTTTTAAAGTTTCTTTCTCATTGGAAGAAAGATCTTTTTTCAGCTGATATTCAGTTTGACTCGAATCAAGCTGATAGAGATTTAAAAGAGCAGTCTGGTTATTTTTATCCTGATTGTCCAGAATTTCACTCTCAAAAAGACTTTTTGGAAAGCTGGCCGGAATGCCGTCTATTACTGAATCATCACTGGTCATATCTTTGTAATCAGGTATGGGAGAAGAAATTTTCCCTGAAATATAGTTTTTCAACATTCCGAGAGGAGTGGCGGAAGAAATCGCTTCTAAAGTAATCGCTGATTTTTCATTGTCTTTATAATAAAAACTCTGATCGGCCTGAGGAATAAAAAAAGCAGTAGAGGTCATCGCTCCTACCCAGGCAAACATGACAAAGACCCGGCCTGCAAGAGCGGGATTCATAATATTAAATCCGATTCCGCCGAAAAGCTGTTTTACAATTCCAATTGCAAAAAAAGATCCTGTAATCGGAACATACAAAGGCACATAAGGGGGAAGGGTAAAAGCAAGAAGAATTCCTGTTACCGCAGCGCTGCCGTCTCCGATCAGTTTCCATGAGTTTTTTCTCCAGACAGAAAAAACAGCTTCTGTGATAAGACAGGTGAAAACAGAAGCAAGAATGACATTTAATGCCGGCAAACCGAAATAAAACACCCCCCACGCAGCAGCGGGAAGAAGGCTGATAAAGACAATCCACATAATCTTTGAGACAGAGTCGTAATGATGAATATGAGGAGATGGGTCAACAAAAAGTTTATTTTTCTTTTCCATATTCAAATCCTTTAACTCTTGGTATCTTGTTGAGAGAGAGAGAAATATTTCTTTTTAAATTCAGTTTGGCAGATTTAAAGTAATTCACCAGCTGAATTTTAGAAGGGCAGATAAAGCTGCACGCTCCGCATTCAATACAGTCTTTTAAACCTATTTTTTCAGCGCTCTGCAGATCATTGATGCTGATATTATTGTACATAATATTCGGAAATAAACCTACCGGGCAAGCCTGCATGCATCTTCCGCAGCGGATGCAGGGTTTTTCTTTCTTAAACTTGATTTCTTCTTTCGAAAAAACAACGATTCCGGAAGTTCCTTTTGTGATGGGAGTATCATCTGTCAGCTGGGAGTAGCCCATCATCGGACCTCCGGAAATAATTTTTGCCGGATTGATAAAAAGCTGGCAGTCATGAAGAAGGTCGTGAATCAAGGTACCGATTCTGACTTTGTAGTTACCAGGCCATTTTACAATCTGACCGCTGACTGTGACAAGTCTTTCATAAAGAGGTTTTTCAAAAAGAATCGCTTCGTAAATAGCATAAATAGTAGAAATATTGGCAACCACTACCCCCACTTGAAAAGGGAGAGCTCCGCTTGGAACCTCTACTTTTAAAACCGCTTCAATGAGCTGTTTTTCTCCGCCCTGAGGATAACGGGTGCGTAAAGGGACCACTTCGTATTCATTGGCGGAATTTTTCTCAAGCATTTCAATTGCTTCAATTTTATTATCTTCAACGCCGATAAAAATTTTTTTAGGGTTTAGAATTTTTTTCAGGATTCGAATCCCTTCCCGAAGTTCAACAGCTTTTTCAGACATTAAACGGTCGTCAACGGTCAGAAACGGTTCGCATTCCGCCCCGTTGATCAGAAGCGTTTCAATCGGTACAGGGGGTTTGTATTTCATATGAGCCGGAAATGTCGCGCCGCCCATCCCCACGATTCCCGCATTTTTAATTCTTTCCAAAAGTTCATCTTTTGAAAAAAGATCCCATTTTGAGTTTTTAATTTCCCAATATTTAATATTTCCTTTAAATTCAATTTCAATATATCTGCTTTTTTGGGCATTAGGATTGTAGATGTCTCCTATTCCAATTACTTTTCCGGGAATGGAGGAATGGATATTGGCAGAAAAATCTCCGTCCATTTTCCCGATCAGAGTTCCTTCTTTTACTTCGTCGCCGATTTGAACAACTGGTATTGCCGGTTTCCCAATATGCTGCTGGAGGGGAATCTTAACTCTTTTAGGTACAGGAGCGTTGATAATTTTTTTATGCTCTGTGGTTTCTTTATGTTCAGGGAGTTTTACTCCGCCCCTTTTAAATCCCTTTTTGAGTAGGTTCATCTTTTTTCTTTTTCTCCTGCTATTCAAGATTTCCGTCAATAGGTCAGGTTTTTCCGGATAAAACAGTAATAATAACTGCCGAATTTTAAAAACCCAGATAACAAATTTAACTAATTTTTCATTGATTCTAAAGAGAGAAATAAAGGAAAATAAAATTTATCAATCTCAGGAGTTAATCCAATCTTTTTATCTCTTATCAGACAATTTTTTTTTGTTTTTCAATTCATTGATCACAATAAAAAAAACCAGAATAACAATATAAACATCAGCCAGATTGAAAATACCGGTTCGTAGAGTTGTTCCGAATCCCATATTCATAAAATCAGTTACTTTTCCATAAAAAAAACGGTCAATCAGATTCCCGACAGCGCCGCTGGTCAAAAGAGTCCATATGAAACGATAGTAGGAACTGTTTTGCTTTGTCTTAAAAACAAAAACACTAAAAATCACCACCGCAAGAATGGGGATAATCAAAAAGAAAAGAACCCAGAGCGGCTGGCTCATTTCATCTCCCATAGAAAGAAAAGCGCCTCGGTTTTGAGCGTAAAGGAGGATGAAAAAATTACCGATCAGATGAATGCTTCCTTTTCCGGCTAAAAACGAGTCGGCAAGAAGTTTTGTAACTCTGTCCAGTACAATGAGTCCAAAGGTGAGAGAAATTGCGGGCAGCATGTTTTTTATCTTATTCAAGGCTTATTTCCTCCCGATTGTCATAAAGATAGTGAAAGTTTTCAGGCTGCCGTCTTTTGAAGGTTTGGTTACTTCTGCGGCGGTAAAAGACTGGACAGAATGAAATCCGGCTTCCTGAAAAAGTGTTTCAAAACTTTTTCGGTCAAATCCGGAATGAAAAACGCCGGCATTGTTTTCGTGAAACTCCCCATTATCCAAATCCAGATCGGCAACAGCTAAAATTCCCGAAGGAGACATTATTCTATAAAATTCTTTCAGAACAGGGTTTATTTTTTCTATGTGATGAAAAGTCATATTGCTGATAATGATATCAAAACTTCCTTCAAGACTGTCGCCTTGCTCAATATCTTTGTGCTTTAAAAAGATATTATGAATTTTTTGATCATCAAGTTTTTTCCGGAGAATTTCAAGCATCCCTTTTGAGCTGTCAATTCCTGTAATAGAATGAACAAAAGGTTTCAGATAAAGCGATATCAACCCTGTCCCGCATCCGAAATCCATCATCTTCATATCAGGAGTGATTGGCGCATGAGAAAGAAATTTTTCGCTGACATCTTTTGCCAGTTTGACTCTGACCGGATTATTGTCCCAGAGAGCCGCTTCTTTATCAAAATTGCGTTTTATTGGTTTTTCTTGCATTTAAAGTCCTTTTTATGTGTTTTTTCAGAATAAGGTTTTATAAAAACAGTTCAAAGATTATTTTAGAGGCGAAAGATGATGGCATGTCAATTTTTCTTTTTCCTGAAATCTTTCAAATGCCGCATCTGAAAGAAGATCAATTAAATCGGAAGGGGATATGTTTTCTTCCTCCCAGAGGCGGTTGAAAACACTGTGTCCGCCGAAACCGGGAATAGTATTGACCTCATTTAAAACAAAATCTCCATTTTCATCGATAAAAGCGTCAATTCTTGCCATTCCGGAAAGATTTAACGCACGGAAAACTTTGATAGAAAAATCTTGAAGGTTTCGAGTTATTTCTGGATCCAGAGGGGCAGGAATGGTATCTTCCATTCCATCAGGACCGAATTTAGCTTCATAATCAAAAAAATCATTTTTTGAACGGTCAAACTGAAACTCTGCCGGAACGCTTGCCCGGGGATCTTTATGCCCGATAATGCCTACACTGTATTCCTTGCCTTTGATTTCTTTTTCAAGAATGACTTTATTATCATAAAGGAAAGCTTCAACAATTCCAGCGCTTAATGTTTTACGGTCTTTTGCCTTTGAAATTCCGATAGAAGATCCCAGTTCAGCGGGTTTGACAAAGATAGGGTACCCCAGCTCTTTTTCAGCCCGATCCAATACAAGGCTTTTGTTTTCCGTCCATTCCCATCTGTAAATGCGGGTAAAAGTCCCTGCATTTAATCCATTGGCTATGGCAACTCTTTTTGTCATCCCTTTGTCGATTCCAATCGCTGAACCCAGAATACCGCAGCCGATATAAGGAATATTAAAAGTTTCGATCAAGCCCTGAATAGACCCGTCTTCCCCGTTTCTTCCATGGAAAACTGGAAAGATCAAATCGTAGTTCTTTTTTAAAAGATTGTCAAAAAAACAGATTTTTTCTCTATCACTGTTTTCAGGGCAGAGGGCAAAATTTTTAATTTTATCAACAAAGCCTTCCGGTACTGCTTCATCTTTGGGAAAAACATGGATATCAGGGTGATCAAGCCATTTTTCAATTTTTGTGATGATTGAAGACGGAGAAGTAAACTCCCCTTTTTCGTTGATATGAACAGCATGAACCTCGTATTTTTCCAGATTGATGTAGGATAAAATATGGAGGGCTGATTCAACCGATCCTTCGTATTCAGTTGATCGCCCCCCAAAAAGAACAGCAATTCTTATTTTATTCATTTTCTTTTACTTTTGAAGTTTTCATTTTTCTCATATTGCGGCTTAAAAGAGCAAACATCCCGACTCCTATCAGGATAAAAAAGCCCATAAAAACAATGCTTTTTGAATAACCTAACGCATTGATCATCATTCCTGCAATTAAAGGCACCATAATAGCGACAATTTTTTCATAAGTAGTGTAAATGCTTAAAAGCTTGGCTTCACCCATGGATTCGGCTTCTTCTGATGAAGTAATGTAAGATTCTTCTGTTGCATCAACAAACATTCCCCCGACCCCGATCGCCATAATGACAAAAATCAAAGCGGTCAATTCCTGAGTGAAGAGGAATACAATGAGTCCAAGGCCTGTAATCAAATTTCCGATAATAATATATTTTCGTTCATTCTGGCTCTTATCCGCCATTTTCCCGATATAAGGAGTTAAAAGGCTGATAACAGCATAAATCGTGAGGATCCGTCCGATATTCGATGGTGTTACGCCCATATCACTCATAAAAAGGGGAAAAGAGTACTGGAAGATTCCAATAAAAGCAATTTGAACCGGAACGCTGGCAAAGAGAAGGGCGGCTAAAAGGCTTTTATTTTTGAAAATAAAGAGAAAGTCTTTAAGCGATAGTTTGACTTTTTCCATTTTTTCAGCCAAAGCTTTTTTGATTTTAGGACTTTTGACAAAAAAGAAAACAAAAAGTCCGAAACAAAATGAGAAAAACATGGAAACAAACATTCCAGCTCTAAATCCCAGCCTTTCTGCAATCACTCCTCCTATTGCCGTAGCACAGATAAAAGCGGCCGCATACCCTGCCGACCAGTAGCCGAACCCGGCAGTCCGGTTGCTATGGGTAGTTTTTTCTACGATCAGGCTGATTCCGTTAATAATTGTGGCGCCATAACCCATTCCTGTAATAAATCTTGCAACCGTCAGCATGAACACATTGGTTGAGAGACCTGAAAGAAGGGAACCGAAGAAAAGAAGCGGAACGCTGATAAAAAAGATATTCCGGCTGCTCATTTTCTTGGATAAATGTCCGGCAAGAAGCACGAAAATCGAAACTCCAAACATATAAGCAGAAATCGGGATGCTCATCAGAGTTTCTTCCGAAAAACCGAAAAATGAAACAGGGTTTTCTGCATAGACTTTTTGAATATAGATAGGCAGAAAAGAAAGAGGGAGCGATTCGCCGAAAAAGAATATAAAAGAGGTAAAACGGATAATATTCATACTTTCGGTCTCTGTTTCTTCTTCCTCCCTTTCTTTTCCGGCAGTTTTGTTCATAAAAAGAGAAAAAAGAGCCAAAAGCTGAAAGCTGAAAACTAAAGAGATAATGATCACCGTCAAGGCATCGAGAAAGATTTCTCTGATTTTACTCTGAATCAGGTTTTTGTTTTGAGTCAGGAAAAGATATCCTTTGACTGAAACTCCCTGAGAATCGACAATCGTTTTTTTAATCAGCCCTTGGGTATTTTTTTCCTGAAAAATTTCATCAAAGTTCTTGTCAAAAACAGTTCCCAGTTTTTTATTTTGGTCGGCATAATAAAGAATTTTATAATTTAAATCTGTTACCCGGATTTCCTGACATTCAGGAACAATCTTCAGTTTTTCATACAGAAGAAATTCTGCTTTTTTAAGCCGCTCTATTTTTAATCCCAGCTTGGTGTATTTTTCAAGATTTTCTTTGATAATACCTGAAAAATCATTTAAGTTTTTATCAATGATTTCCACATATTTTTCTTTGAAATAATTCATGTTGAGAAAAGTGTAAGAAAACTGGGAAATCATTAAAACCAGAATGACCGCTGTGTTTTGAACAAATTTGAGCGTAAAGTTTTTCTTAAATCTGAAAAAGGTAAAGCTGTCTTTGTTTTTACTTCGGATAAAAAGGAGGAGGGCAAAAAGAATGAAAAACGCTGAAAGCAAAATAATTGAAAAATAAAAAAGATTGTCTTTGATCATCCCATTGACTTCTTTATTAATCACTGTTTTTGAAAACTGGAGGACTAAATGTCCGACAACTTTCATATGGTTTTGATAGATTGGAAAAGCGATGAAATAGTGCTCTTCTTCTTCAATAATCTGAATCGGTTCTTCTTCCTCTCCCTGTTTCAAAACAGGCTTGAAAAGAATTGTGTCTTTTTGAAAAGAAATCTTCTTTTTGATCTGGGTTTGATCTGTGCTGTAAAGAGTCAGGTTGTCCGGCTGGGTAACTGTGAAATGAGTGATATTAGAGTCTTTCTGCTTGAATATTTCAAAAAGGTTTTCCATTCCGGCAAATTTGTAAATCGGTTTGCCGAAATTGACCGAAGTTTCAATTTGTTTTTTAAGCTCTCCGCCCAGCACCTGATATTTTGAAATCAACGATGAACGGTAAGTATGTTCAAAAGAAGAGACTGCTAAAATCAAATTCACCGTCTGCGCCGCAATTAAAATAAAAACAGCGCCGAATAAAATCATTTTAATGCTATGATGTTTTTTTGGATTTTTCCCTTCCATTTTTTCCGCCTTTCTCAATCTATGGTTGTATAAATTTCATCAGAGCTTCCAATAATATCAATTGGAATATCATAATCAATGAGTTCCGCTGCTTTTAAATTAATAGCAATATAAGGGAAGTCTTCAAAAATCTGGTTGAGGCTTCTTGGTTTTTTCCCTTTAAAAATCTGCACTATTTTTTTGAGATTATAAACCCCGGTCGATTTCATTTCATTGTCGGAAATTCCGAATAAAACCCCTTTTTTCACAAACATCGATCCTTCCATTGCAAAGGTGGGAATCTTGTATTTATTGATAATCGTCATAACATTTTTAATATTGTTTTCAGTCAGTCCCGCTTGAATCGTCAAATAAAGAGCATCTACCTTAGGGCAGAGTTCTTCCAGAGCTTTTAAATATTGGGCTTCTGCCAAGGGGATCTCTTTTTCAGGAGGATCTTCAATTGCATTTGTGTTTGCAACCACTTCAAACTTTTTTTCTAAAGCAGTTGCTTCAACATCTTTCAATGCTGCGTAGCTTTTACCGGTTGGCGTGTTTGTGTAAATGATGCCTAATTTTTTAAAACGGACCACATCGTAAAAAAGCTTTATTTGTCTTAAATAGGCACCCGGATCACAACGGACGGTCAGGTAGTTTTTACCTGAGTCTTCATTGGATGCAATCATTCCAGCTTCAATCGGATCTGAAACAGAATCAATTAAAACAGGAGTTTGAAAATCCTGATCATGAAAAGAAGACAAAACCTGACCTGCAAGAGTTCCAAGTCCAATGATCAGGTCAATATTTTTACTCTGAATTTTTTTGATAAAATCAGGGGATTTTGCTTTGGTGTCTTCCCAGTTGAAATCAAAAAACAAATCAGCAGAGTTGAATTCCAGATATTCACTCGAAGTATTGATAACATTCAAAATGTCTTTCATCAGAGTGTTTTTATCGGAAGGAAGCGTAATTTCATTGATCCATCCTGCGTTTATCATGGCAGATAAAATACTTTTAAAAGTGTCTGTATAAGAATAGTATTCTCCGGATTGAATCACCAGAACCCGCCATTTTTTCCCATCATTTTTTAAAAAAGGCTTTACTTCATCCTGTTCGTTGACGGTTGATTTTTCGATTAAAACAGAAGCCTCTTTGAGTATTCCAGGATCTTTTTGTTTCTGACAGGCAGAAAAGATCAAGAAAAAAGACATTAAGCTCAGAATAGAAATTTTTCCCATCGCATTCTTCCCCAAAATTTTTTCGTAATAGAAATTAATCATAAATTTAATAAATTGATATGAATTTAAATAAAAACTTTTTTAATATAAGGAACCAGCATCCCGTATTCGGTTATGTCATAACAGGTATAAAACTGAATTTCGCCTCCTGTCTTATAATGTTCTTTTGAGTCAGTCAGGTCTACTACTGTATGATTATGGGAATTCCCAAAAATTTTTATCCCGTTATCTAGAGGGATTAACTGCTTTTTAATATCGTCTAAATATCCAAAATCTAAAACAGCGAGTTTTCGAATGCCTTTTTCAGGATATTCTTCTGATTTATTGCCGTAGGAATTCCAGCCTGTTTTTACTTTTATTTCAATGTTTTTATTTCTAAGCTCAAGAATTTCTCCTTTTAAAATCACAGCGCCCTGTTCCATTTCTTCAATATTTTGAGCAGTATAAGTATTGTAGCCGAAAATAAAAGCTTCTCCCATCCGAATCTGGTTGCTCAGTCCTTTTATCTCCCCATTTTTAAAAGAGTCGTAAAAAATTGTACCGCCTACCGAAAATACATTGGGAATAATCCCAAGCTTCTCAGAAACAGCCTTTGCTTTTTGAAAAGTTTCTTCCACTGCCTGCATATCAGGGATGACTCCCCTGATACATCCGTAATTTAAATCAAATCCTTGTATTTGAATGTTTTTAAGATGAGAAGTAAAAGTTAAAAAATTTTCCAATTCCTCAAGGAAAATTCCGTCTCTCAATTCCCCGATTTCTATGGGAAGAATAATCCCAATTTTATTTTTAAGACCGAGATTGTTTATTTTTTCTATAACAAAAATATCTGATACAATAACTGAGTCTATGATTGTCAGAGAGCTTTTAATAATTGAAGGCGAAATTGAGAGCAGATTTTTCTTCACAGGAATCTTTTTTTTCCAGTTTAATAAATTGAAAAAATGAGCTTCTGAAATTTCTTCACATCCGGCTTCAACTAAAACCTCGATTAATTTTTCATGAGACAAAAGACATTTGGTAACCGGCAGAAACTGGATTTGATATTTTTCTGCGATTTTTTTTAAAAGCCGATAATTTCTCTCAATTTTTTTTAAGTCAATCTGTAAGGAAGCCAAATTTGTCCCTTTTATTTTTCATCTAATTTTTCAATTCCGTCCCAATCTTCTGGAACGCCGAACTTGATAATTTTTTCACAGCGTTTTAAATAGATTTCAGAAGCCTTGTCTTTAGGATTCACAGAAAGAATTTTTACAAAAAGAGTCAGCGCTTCTTTAAAATCTTTTTTCTGATAAAAGCTTACCGCTTCTTGAAATTTTGGATCTAAATCCAGTTTTTTCCGCATAAATTCATTTTCAAGATCTCCAAACACTTCATAAATGAAAACCGGATCATTTTTTCCTTTGACTTTCACCTGATCTAAAAAGCGGTTGTGAAAATCCAGATCCGGAGAAATGTCTTTAATTTTTTTCAAAGTACTTTCGCTCATGACAATAGATGCACCATACATTTTAGTCAGACCTTCTAATCGGGATGCAAGATTGACCGCATCAGAGATGACGGTGCTGTCCAGTCTTTCTTTTTCTCCGATAATTCCAAGCATGAGGTTTCCTGTGTGCATTCCGATTCCGACTTCAATCGGTTGTTCTCCGGCTTGTATTCTTTCTTTATTAAAGTCTTTAAGAGAATGAAGCATCTCAAAGGCGGCCTTGAGGCAGTTGGCAGGGTTTCCCGGAAAAAGCGCCATAATGGCATCGCCTATGTATTTGTCAATAAAACCATTGTGATTTCGAATAGCGGGTGCGACCATGCTTAAATAAGTGTTTAAAAAATTAAAATTTTCCTGAGGGCTCATTTTTTCAGACAAACTGGTAAAAGAACGGATGTCGGAAAAAAGGATTGTCATTTCTTCCTGGGTCTGATCGCCCAATGTGACATCCAGAATACTTTCTTTTTTCAGGAATTTAAAGAACTCGGTAGGTACGAAACGGGCATTTGCCTTATTCAGATTGATGATTTTTGTAATGGTTTCCTTCAGTTGTTTGGACATTTTATTAAAATCTTTTCCAAGCTCTTCAATTTCATCTTTACTTCTAATCTGAATGTCAATATCCAGATTTCCCATAATGATTTTATGGGTTGCGCTTCGCAGTTTTTTGATGGATATCAAAAGAAGATAGGAAATAAGGATAAAAATAATGATAAAAACCAATACAGAAAAAGTAATTCCGAAAAGAAGATTGTTTTTATAGTTTGCGTTGAGTTCTTCAAATATCATAAGATCGATCCCGATATCCAGCACCCCGACTATTTCACCCTTGCTGTTTTTGATCGGAGCAATTCCCGCCAGATAGCCCCCCATTTCGTCATAATAACGGGTGACGCCAATTTCTCCCTTTTCAAAGGCTGCCCGGTGTTCTTTCTGAACTTCAAGATAGGGATACATGACCCCGTAAAAGCCTGAAAGAGTGTAATCTATATAATAGATTCCATCTTTGACCCGGTAAATGACCAGATAAAAAGAATCGTTCCATTTATCCTGATTTTCGTTTAATATTTTTTGCGCCTGATGATCAATGGTCTGGTAATCTTCATTCATAAAATCTTCCGGAGAGTTGATTTTTTCCAGTGTATTTCCATTGATTAATTGAGAGCTCAATCCAGCGACATTTAAAAGTTTATAATAGAATTCCTGCTGGTACTTCTCATAAAGATCCTGATAAATTTTATTTCCTGTGAAGACTACCGAAGCAATAATTAAAGGTGTGAAAATGATAATGTTTTTTAAAACAAGCGGTATTTTTTTCTTCATCACGATTTTATAAAAAAGAGAAAGGGTGTATAAAAGGGACAATACAGCAATTATTCCCATAAACCAAAGGATGTAACGGACTAGAAGATAAAAGGTGCCGTAAAAACTCTGGTTAATCAGAGAAAGCTTTTTTTCTTTTGAAATACTTAAAATATTTTTATGGTATTTATCAACAAAGCTTAAAGTATTGTTTTGATTCAGGTAAAGGAATTCCAATAAAATATTATTCTGATTCTGAGGAAGAGAAATAGAATTCTTGGTAAAATAAGCTTCGATTTCTTTTTTTTCCAGATGTATTTTAAAGATGCTCTGCTTCACCATATCAGCGATAAAAAGATTTCCATGCCGATCCATTTCAATGCCTGCAGGTTTGATAAAATTCTTTTTTTCAATTGCGATGGGGATATTTTTCAGATTTTCATCCATCTTAAAAATCAACCCTTTTTTTGTGGTGAAATAAATATTTCCGGGCTCTGTGCCTGTGATATCTACAATATCTTTTTCAATTTCTCTGTCAAATACCGTTTTAATCACGCCTTCACTTGTTTTTGCCTCGAATAAAGCAATTCGCTTCTCTTCTTTATAATAAAAAAAGAGAGAATCGTTTTTGACATAAAACTTGATAATGCTTTCTCTTCTTTTTTTTGATTCTTCGCCATATTGATAGCTGACCAGTACTTTATCAAATTTTCCTTTTGGACTAAAGCGGATGATTTCTTCTCTTTCTAAAAGTCCGTCTGTGATATTAGGGACAAAATTAAAGACATAGAGAAAATCTTTTTCATCAATAAAAATTTTACCCGTATAATAAAAATCGCCTTTTTCTCTTTTTCCTCCTTCCAGAACAAAAAGAACCTCGCCGTTTTTTTTCATTTTTGTAATTCGGGTAGTAGCCTTGTCAATCAGATAAATATTCCCTTCAGAATCCTCGGCGGAAAAAGAAGGATAATTAAAATGATAGGATTTATCAAAAGGATTTTCTATCAGATAGCCTTTTTTGATAAAAAGAAGTCCTGACAGAATTAAAAAAAGAGCGAATGAGAAGATTAATTTTTTCATTGATTTGTTACCTTTTCAAAATCATTTCAATCGAATCGATGCTGCTCTATAAATATCGTTTTTATGAGACTATAAATTTATCTAAAAATATCTTATTAAAGGATAAGATGTTTTTTAAAAAAAAGCAATGAAAAAATAAAAAGTGTGTTATTTGATGTTTCGAAAAAAAAACGGGGGAAAGTTTAGAAAACTTTCCCTTTTTCCATTTTTAAGAATTGTTTAAAATTTTAGTTTTTGTCCTGATCGACCATTTTTTCTTTCGCTACCCAAGGCATAATGGATCTCATCTTTTTCCCGACTGCTTCAATCGGATGTTCTGCGCCCATTTTTCTTAAGCTTAAGAATTTCGCTCTTCCGGAAGCGGTATTTTCAGCGATCCATTCGCTGGCAAAAGCCCCAGTCTGGATTTCTTTCAAGATTTTTTTCATTTCTTTTTTGGTTTCTTCAGTCACAATTCGAGGACCTCTTGTATAATCGCCGTATTCAGCCGTATCGGAGATAGAGTATCTCATGCTGGCAAGTCCGCCTTCATAGATTAAGTCTGTGATCAGTTTCGTTTCGTGAAGACATTCGAAATACGCCATTTCAGGAGAGTATCCCGCTTCAACCAGAGTTTCAAATCCTGCCTGAATCAGTGCAGAAATTCCTCCGCATAAAACTGCCTGCTCACCGAAAAGATCAGTTTCAGTTTCTTCTTTAAAATTGGTTTCAAGAACCCCTGCTCTGGTTCCTCCTACTCCTTTTGCGTAGGCTAAGGCGATGTCTTTTGCATCTCCGGTTGCATCCTGGTGGATTGCAATCAGACAAGGAACTCCTCTTCCTCTAGCGTACTCGGCTCGAACCGTATGTCCGGGACCTTTTGGGGCGCACATGCAGACATTCACATCTTTTGGAGGAAGAATCAGATTAAAATGAATATTAAATCCGTGAGCAAAAAAAAGTGATTTTCCTTTTTTCATTTCAGGAGCAATTTCATTTTCATAAACTTCTTTTTGATTCTGATCTGGTAAAAGAATCATAATCACATCAGCCATTTTTGAAGCTTCCCGAATTGGTTTTACAGTCAAACCGTAATTTTGCGCTTTTTTCCATGATGACCCGTTTTCACGCGCCCCGACGACCACATTGACCCCGCTGTCTTTTAAATTTAAAGCATGAGCATGTCCTTGTGATCCAAAACCAATAATAGCAACCGTTTTCCCATTAAAAAGGTTTAAATTTGCATCTTCATCTCTATAGATTGTCATTGCCATTCCGCACTCCTTGTTCTTTGTCAAAAGAAAATAATAAGTGTAAAAAATTTAAAGAAAAAACCTTTGATTTCCAAAAAAAAGTTATTTATCCCCGAGTTCAAAGGTAGCAATTTTTTTTTATGGCAAGGATTAGGAATCTTTGTTCTATCAATCTGTTTGTCAACTCTGGAAAACCCTAAAGATTTTTTACCCACAAACCCCCAGCC
>MIAO01000082.1 GCA_001829155.1 Spirochaetes bacterium GWB1_36_13
AAAGTTGGTTTAAAAGAATTTGTTTGATATATTTAGAGAAGAAAAAGCGGAAAATCTTAATCGGCGAATTCCGGAAAATTTAAATCGGTGCTGACACTTCTAAAAACTTTAAGCCCTTTTCCTCTTCATAATAAATTTTTGCAATACTAAAATAGTCAGAAAGATGCGCTTCGAGTTTTTCGTCATCAAAAATATTTTTCATCACCAGAAGTGCTGTTTTGATTTCGGTTTCCTTCATCATTTCAGGTACCACTTCAAGGTAAAAAGTATAACTTGTCAACCCTGAAAAACTCATTTTTTAAGTTAAAAAACGCTCAAATATACTGAAATGGTTTTAAATTGCAAAAAAAAGACCCCTTTCTGTCATTCCCGCAAAGGCGGGAATCTATTGTTAATAAATTGTTTACAAAATAGATTCCGGTCTTTTGCAGGCAAAAACAGGAATGACAGGCGGTCATCCTATAATCAGTTTTATCTTATTGAGGCGAAACCTCAAAAAAGGATTCAAAATAAACACCCGCATAGGTGTACTTGATTATAATTTTTCCTGCATACTGCTTGGTTGTATCCGCAAGGTCAGAAGACGAAGTGGAATAATACCATTCTTTTTGTGTTTCTAAAGTCGTATTCTGGATATTGGCAAAATCACTGGCAACCATCTCATTGCCCATCTTCATAACAATTTCCAGTTTTTTGTTTTGATCCGCATAGGCTCCGTAAGGATAAAACTCAACCACCACATCTTCATACTGCCCGCTTCCGATGGAAATCTTCGGATTGGTTCCGCTGACGACTGCCTGAGAGACATTCTCATAAAACTTGGTCAACGCATCTCCGCTTAAACTTGTATATGCCCCGTTTTTATAGACATACCAGTCCACTTTTACTCCGGTGATTTTTTTTGTTGCAGGGTCTTTTGTCAGGGTCAGTAACGGCATATACATGGCTGATTTTGTAATATCCCCGCCCACAAAAGGATCGACCAGATTCAGTTCTGCATAGGCGTAAACTGTGGTTCCTTTTTTCACTTTGAATTGCCCGGATGGGAAGGAAGAAACAAAAAAAGCTTTCATGGAAGCTCCATTCGGATCAGAAATAAAAAAAGAAGAATCAATACTTTGACCAGCAGTAAAAGGATAGTTTGTGGTCAGAAGCTGTTTACTGCCCGATGCCGCCGCCGTATCATCCACCATTTTTACAGAAACATTTCCCGGAACCTCGATTGAAAGCGCTCCCGCATCGGAGGTGAAAGGATTATTGGCAGAATCAATTGCTGGAAAATTGACATGCGCCCCAAAAAACGGGAGCTCTGTTGTCAGATCTCTTCCAGTTGTGTCTGTCAGCTTACTATAGTCCCCTTTCCAGTAGAAAGTGACCGAAGAACCTAAAAGTCCGTTGGTCATATAGTTTTTCAAATGCTTGAAAATATTGTCTGTTTTTGCGCTTGTTTTCACCGTCTCCGCATCCAGGCTGATTTTTGTCAGCACGCTGTCCACAGTAGTAGTGGACTGAGCCTCGCTCCCATCTGTGCTCTGATTAACATTTCCCATATCAATGCTTTCAGTAATCTGCTCTGTCGGCATTTTTACCAGGGAATCATTGTCTGTGGAGGCTGAGCCGCTGATTGAAAGATAACTTTTGATACAACCCTTGTTTTTCTCAAGAAGATTGAGGGTACACTGAACTCCGTAATCAGCGCCGCAGAATTCACAGCTTTGGGAGTCCACCAAGACAAATGCCCAGTCGCCGGAATAGGAATCGCTTCCAACCGTTTGGTTTTTCAACTGCGCCAGATCTATTTCAAAAGATTTGTCTGTTGTGTTGATGGTAAATTCTTTTTTATATTTGAAAGGTTCTGATCCCCAGAAACCGCCCTGCCCCTGTTTCAATGGGAGCGCCCAAACTTTATCCACCGTATCCGTAGAACGGGTAATATAGCCTGTTCCCAGATTTCCGCTGATTCTTGTGATACTAGTATTGGTTGTCGGCGGTGTAGTAGTTGTGGTTGCAACCGGGTCTTCCTTCGATTTGCAGCTGATCGCGGAAATGATTAAAACAATCATCACAATAACTGCTTGAAAATATTTTTTCATAATTTCCTCCATTTTTTAAAATACAATTAAATAATAGTAACAAAAAAATATAAAAAAAAATTATTTTCAAAAAACATTATTTTAACGGAATTATCAGGCAAATTATTTAATAGTCAAAATATCCCATAAACCACTATCAAACCCTTCCTACTTTACCTCTACCCGCCCCGCGATTTCCTGAAATACTTTTTCAGCCGCCGCGTTTTCCACCTGGCATTCCCCGGCATACTGGTGAGCGCTTCCGCCATAGAAAGCCATGATTTGCTGAAGGTTGACTAAAGAAGTTCTTTTAAAAATCGATTTACCCAGAGTGATCACCGTATTTTTTTTATCATAGCTGTTTAATAGATACATGGATAGATTACAGGTGGGAAAAAGAGCGTAAATCATAAAACGGTTGCCCGGATAAATCATTTCCTCTTTCCTTAAATCCAGAATCACAAGGTTTCCCTGTATTGCAGCACAGCTTAATATCTGTTCCTGAAATTTTTCCTGATAGCTTTCATAAAGCTGGGTTCTTTCCAAGACATCGCTCATCTCCAGAATCTTTTCCACAGGGTAGCGGCTGATCCAATCCGTCATTTTTAAAATGAATTCCTGATAAGAAAGCTTGAAATCTTTAAACCTGCCCAATCCGGTTCTCGGATCCAGTAAAAAATTAAGCATTTCCCATCGTTTAGGATATAAAACATCTTCCATGGTAAAATACCCTGCGTTCGCCTTATCGACAGCATCCAGAAGCTCTTCTTCCAAACCTGAAAAAACACCGTCGTTTTTAAAATGATTATAAACCACCCTTGAAGTGGAAAGAGCTTTTTCATCGACAATAAAATTTTTGTTTTTAATTTCTTGATCCCCGCTTTTCCGGTAATGATAGTCAAAAACAAAGTGAGCGTTTGGATGGTAAGGCAGATCGGCGATAATATCATTGCCCGAGACTTCGATTTTGCCGTCCAGCATGTCTTTGGGGTGGACAAAAGAAACTTCTTTAACCATTTGAATTTCTTTTAAAAGCGCGGCACAGACAATCCCGTCAAAATCCCCTCTGGTTAAAACTTTGTACTGTTTATTCTGAATATCCATTTTTTCACCCCCTGTTTTTTAAAATTTAATATTTTCTTCTAAAATAGAAGAAAAAATAGCTCAGTTTTTTTAAAATTTTCAATTCTATACGAAAATGCAAAGCAAGAAGAGGTCGTTTTTTTGCAATTTAAAATCATTTCAGTATATTTCTATACTAAAACAAATTTATTTTGACCGTTTTTATATTTTCTTTGTCATTCCCGCGAAGGCGGGAATCTATTGACAATAAGTGTTTTAAATAGTCAACCCTGAAAAAGTCAAGAAATCCTTTACAGTAAAGAATAAATCATAAAAAAGAAGCTGAAAATTTGCAAGTTTTTCTCTCTTTTTGTCAATAAACTGGTAAAAATACAAGTTTTTTCAATACATTCTTTTTTGAAGTGTCTTGAAGGTTTAATCTGATTTGACTCGAATCACCTTATTTCAAGACTATTCCAGCTACTTTCAAATCCAAACCCCTAACCCTTAAGTCTTTAAGGACAAGGGGGAGTCCTCCGTGATTTCATCCATGAAATCAAGTCGGACGGGAACCCCTGCAGCGTGCAGGGTTGTTTTAAAATTTGGGTTTTTCAGGGTTGACTAAATAACAGCTTCCGGTCTTTTGCAAGCAAAAACCGGAATGACAGGCGGTCATTCTATAATTAGTTTTATTGAGCTATTTCAAAATGCGGTTTGGGTTAAGAATCAAAGACAAAAACTCTTCAATTGTGAATGCAGCCTCTTCGCCGCCCCTGCCTTTGCGAACCACGCTAAGCAAAGCCAATTCAGGATTTTCCGAAGGATAAAAGGCAATGGCCCATGCGATCGTTTTTCTCCAGTCATAGACCCCGTTTTTACTGGAAGCCCCCGTTCCGGTTTTGATCATCAGGGGAAGGCTTTTGTTTTTTTGAAAGATTTTTTTGGCTGTTCCGTATAAAAATGCTCCCCTCATACCCTGTCTCATAATCTCGACCCAGTCAGATGGGTAGCTTACCCATTTTTCTATTTCGCCTTTTTCATTGTATAAATATCCGCCATTAAAAAAAGAAACGAAGGCTTTAAAAAGATCAAAAGGCTTCACAGGAATCGCAATTCCAAGCCCCACCGCGGCTTTTTGAAACTCTTGCTCGGGTAAAAGAGTATTTTTAAAAAGACTGGGCACAGCAAGTTCATCCAAGACAGCAATCAAGTCTTTTTGCGTGATTTTATTTTTAACAATCACTTCATAAAAATAGCTGTTGCACGAATAAGCAATAGCTTCTATCAGATTGATATCTCCATGCCCCGGCCCGTACCAGCAGATTTTATCGGGATCTTCAAATGTTTTAAATCCATTGCAGTGAAAAACCTGATTAGGATCAAGCGGATATTTTTTACTGTACGCCAATAACGCCAGCGCTTTAATCAGCGAACCGGAAGAAAACGACTCCTGATAGATCAATTCAGGATGATAGACGAAAAAAACTTTCCCTGTCTTCGGGCTCATCACCATAAACCCAAAATCCCCGATTTTGTTTTTTCTTTCTTCCGCCTTTTTTTCAAGTAATTCACTATTAAATGAATAACAAAAAAAAAGCACGCTCATTAAAAAAAAGATTTTTCTTCTCATTTCACTTCCCATTGACCGATTGTCATTTTCGGATAGTAGTAGTTTAAAATTTTTTGATAATCCCAGCCTAAAAAAGCCATTTCTTTCGCGCCGTACTGGCAAAGCCCGACTCCGTGCCCCAGTCCCTTCCCCACAAATACCAATTTATCCTGAAGCTCGACAATGCTGAAAAATGAACTTTTCACCAATCCCCATTTCCTGTAATACCTTCCGATGATAATTCTGAAATCTTCCGCTTTTAATACCCTGCGCACCCCATCCTCAAAAACGAGAGAAAGAATCAAAACCCTGCCGAAAGAATCCGAACTCTGAACTTCAATGTGTTTTAAATGAGAGACATTGAATATTTTTTCCAGTTCCTGTAAAGAAACTTCCCATTTCCAGTTTTGATAATGAGGAGATTGGGTACAGTATCCGCAGGGCACCGCCTCATAACCGGGTGAATTTTTACCCCATACATCTTTTGGAAGCACAGTTCCCCCAGCACAGGTGGAGGCGTAAAAAATTTCAGGGATTTTCCCCTCAAACCAAAGCACTTCCCCTTCTGTCTCAGCAGCAGCCCGGGAACTTTTTTTCGTGACTGCCTCAAAACCTTTATAAACCTGACTGTCTGTGAGGTCTGTAAGATGATAGGCTTTTTTTCCGCTTTTCATAATCGCCTCATACGCCTTGCTTCTGGCAAGAACAGCCTGAGTCTTCAACGCTTCCAGAGGTGCGGCTCCGATTTCTGAATTCACCACGCTTTTTATATAGTCTTCAATTTCAATCTGATTCACAATTTGTAAAATTCCACTCTGATTTGAAATCAAGATTTTTCCCACATAACTTCTTTTGATTTTTGAAGGAACTGAAAGCTCAAGCGGTAAAGAAGATTCCAGAGTGAAAAAAATTTGATTTTTTCCATTGACCAGAATCTGATTCTGACCGCCGATTCTGATTTCATAAACCTGATGATTTTCCTGATTTAAAACTCGAATGGCTTTCGGCTTGAAAATCCCCAGAATCGATATTTTAATCTCTATTCCATAACCCCAGGAATGAAATAAAAAAAGAAAAATAAAAAAAAGTCTTTTCATTGGATGACTTCACAGCTCCTTTTTTATTTTTTTCCCAGACATAAAATCTTTCTCATAGACTTCTTCCACTGATTTTCCGCAAATTTCCTGAAAAGCCTTTTCAAAAGAAAGGTCTGTTTTTAGTTTTGTAAGCATCAAACGGTTCCATTCGGGAAACTCTTGATTTAAATAATATAAAAACGCAACGCCTGTTTCAAAAAAAACCTTGATTTTTTTGGAGTTAAATAGGTTTTTTGAAAGAGAGGAAAACTCCTGATAGGTTTTCAATAATAAATCCGGCTTTTGAATCTGTTTTCCTATTTTTAAACGGTAATAATAAAGAGACAGGATTTCATTCAGCCAGTCCGGACAGTTGTTTCGGGTATAAAAATCAAAATAAAAGTGAGCGTATTCGATAAAAACAGTTTTTTCCAGCACATTTTTTTTTATCAAGATAGAAACCGGCTGGAGCCAGATTTTGCCTTGATAATACCAGCCGCCGATATAATAAGGGATTTTCAAGGTTTCCTTCATTTCCTGCACAGAGGAAAAAAGAGTGATGGAAAGAACATCGGACGGTTTTTCTCCCAAAATAGATACCAAAAACAATTCGGATTCATTTAAAATTTCAACTGTTTTTTGCTGCTCGTAATAAGAAAGGGGACTTGAAAATTGGATTTCAAAATGCCCCTCGGTTAATATTTCCCCTCCTCCCCTGATGGAGAGAAAGAGAAATATCCAAATAAAGCGGCGCAAAGCCTTACTCAACTAATACAGAATCAATCGTAACCACTTCCCCTGTCTTGGTGAGGACTGCTTCATATTCTTTAATCACTTCATTAGGCGTGCCCTCATAAAGAACCGCATAAATTTTCAGCTGAGACTGCGGATAACCGTTGTCTGAATAATAATTGACCTGAATCAGATAACTTCCTTTCACCGGAGAGGCGATTGTGTAAACCTCAGGACCGTAGCCGGTGGTTACATCCACATCCAGCGAGCCGCCGTCTTTGGTATTGCGGTATCCATAGTAGGATTTTTCACCGCTCGGCTCGGTCACCCAAAGATCTACATCTGTATTATCAGTGTCCCATACCAAAAGGATTTTCAATCCCTTGGCGGGAGCTTTTGAAAAAAAGCTGACCTTATCGGAATATACCTCTCCCTCTCCCTGTACCTCGGCATAAATATTATTCTGCCCGGGAGAAGCGATAAAATTTCTCTCAAAACTCCCGTCCGCCACCGGAAGAAGAAAAGCAAGCCCGTTATAAACCACTTTCACCGTTTTGGAAGGGACATTGGTCTGCCCCTTGATGGTGATGATCCGGTCTGAGCTCCATCCATTCAGAGGTTTGGAAAGCCTTAAATAGAGATCATCGGAATAAAGAGTTCCGGTTAAAAACACTAAACACCCTGCCATCATTAAAAAGAGTTTTTTCATCTTCATTCCTCCCTTACTCAACTTTCAGACGGCTGTCGTCCGAATTCCCGTATATAAACGGTGAATACATCAAGAAAGCCGCAGCCGGAACAATTTTATAATCCCCTTCCACAAAAGGGGTCAAAAGATAATAAAAAGAAGTTTCACTCTCAAGCTTTTCCACAAAGAAAGCGACTTTTTCACTTCGGTAATCCACAAAATCAGGTTTAAAAGACCGATCCAGGTTTTCAATGGAATCCAGCCTGAAATCTTTGACAGGATAGGTTCCTGCGGGAAAATAATCCTCTACCATGAGATAGTTTGAAGTTTTCTCCGGGTTTACTTTGATTTCTACTAAAACAGGATCTCCTTTTTTAACCCTGTCGGTTTTATCCCCGATACGGTACTGAATATTGCCGCTTGCATCCTTATACATAATCAATTTGTAGTAATTTTTCTGGACATCAAGCCCCATGTTGTTTGCAGAGATTTCATCCGAATCCGTAAAATAAACCATTGAAAAATTGAGAATCATCTTGTCGTCAGAGCTTAACCCGTCCACTGTAAAGACATTTCCTTTTTCTTTCAAAAGGCTTTCAACCTCTTTTCCTGAAAACTCAAAACGGCTTTTAAAATTCTTCCGGTCAAAAACAAACTCTCCCACTTTCTTCTGATTGATTGAAAGGGTAAACTTTTTATTGTCAGGAAACTCCTGCCGGCTCATCAGATCAGAAAGGGCGTAAACCACAGCCGCCGTATCCCTTGTGGATTTCCAGTAGTTTTCATTTTTATCCATCAAAATTTTATTGACCGCCTTTTCAATCAAAGGACTTCCGGGTTTTACAAGAGCCAGCGCGCGGATAACCCATGCAGTGGTTTCAATATCATCTAAAAACCATTGTTCGCTCCTGTATTTTCCCCAAAAAATTCCATTGTTTCCGCTTTGATGACGGTTTTCAAGCATATCTGCCATTCCCCTTGCTTCTCCCAGGTCCTGATTTTGATAGTAAATCAATGTCATAAGCGCAAGTTCATAGTCATTGAGCGCCCGTTTATCCTTTAGTTTATCCAGGATAGAAGGGTAGTTTTTCCCGTTTAAGGAAAGGACATATAAAGCATAAATCAATTCACTGTCATTTTTTGCATATTCCAGATTGGACACCAAGGCGTCGATTCCTTTTTCATACACATCCTGGCGGACTGAGTAACCCAGTTGTTTGGTCAGAGTCAGGGCATAGAGCACATAAGCGGTCATAAAAACATCTTTTTGCGAGTCTCCCCACCATCCCCAGGCGCCGTCTTTATTCTGATACCCGTAAAGTTTTGAAAGCCCTTTTGCCACAATATCGGGAAGTTTTTTCTCAATTTCAGGGAGCCGGATGTTCATTTTTTTAAGCGCATTTGCGGCTGCCAGATTGGGAAGAAAACTGCTGGTAGTCTGCTCGACACATCCCCAAGGATAATGAATTAGATAAGGAAGAGAAGCTACAACAGCCGAATAATACCCGTAGCTTAAATCCGCTGTCAGTTTTAAAGTATTTTTCTTGATTTTAGAAGGCATATCAAAATCAATCGACTGGACACTGCCGTTGATTTCACGGTTCATTGTCTTCACCTGCTGGATAGAGTGCGGCATCGATTCCACTGTCTTGACAATCATATCTCCATACTGGGTATAATAAAGCCCCGCCCTGAGCATGACTGATAGCTTAACATTCCCTACTCCCAGAGGTTTGACATCCCAGGTCAGGAGTTTGGTTGAGCCTGCTTCCACTTCAAAATCCTGAGTTCCTGTTTTTACGAGAGCGTTTTCAGCTTTAAAAAACGCCTTTCCCTTGAGTTTTTCTTTGGTATAGTTATGAACAATCGTATAAACTTTTGAACTGTCTTTTTCATTGAAAAAAGCAGGGTGGATGATTCTGGCAAAAAAATCAGACTTGGCAATCACATGGCTTTTGATTTTGGATACTTTAGTATCTTCACTCATCGCTACGGCTGTAATTCTCCATTTGGTAATATTGTCTGAAAACTGGATTTTAAACTCAGCTTCCCCGTTTTCATCCGTCCTTAAATCAGGAATCCATAAAAGCAGGTCTTTAAAATTTTCCCTAGCTTCCTGCTCAGATTCTTTAAATGAGGCCAAGCCTAAAGGTTCACGGAATTTTTTATTGGCTATTTCTTCCCGCACATTTTTAGAATACCCGTAAAACCGGAACCCAATCGAAGCATTGGAGCGGATATTGTTTCTCCTGAAAGGATAAAAAAACTTTTCAATCTCTACAGCGATCTCTTCAGACACGCCATAAATCGCTTCATCTACCACCGCAATGGAAAGCTCGGCGTTTTTCACAGCTTTTCCCTTGGAATCCTTGACCTTGACCTTGATTTTCCCTTCGCTTTGCGGCCGGTACTGCTCCTGATCCGGAATAATCTCCACGGAAAGCATTTTATGAAGCGGCGGCACATTGATTTTGATCGTATTGTCATAATACTGGTTATTAAAAATAAAACTGACAGTGGCAAAAATATTCGGTGCAAAAGACTCTTTGACCGGAATTGTGACCAGAAGACTGTTTTTGGTAAACTTTTCAGCTTTATAGCTGATAATCGTATCTCCTTCCATAGTAAAAAGGAATGGAATATCTGAAATCGGAGAAAGAATCAAAAGCTTTGCCTTATCCCCCGGTTTATAGTAAGCTTTATCCAGATACATCTGAATCGAGCCGCCCCTGTAATTATAAGCTGCCCCGTTTTCACCAATCCAGAGATTCTTTTCAAGAGTGATTGAGTTTCCCAGACTGTCTTTTCCAGTCACGAAAATTTTGATAAATCCCGTTTTATCGGCTTTAAAAGAAATTTCTGCCTTTCCTTCCTTATCTGTCTGAACCGATTTTTCCAAAAAGGTATAAATCTGCCCGCCCTCCTGCTCAGTCACAATTTTAACGGTAAGCGTATTCGGAATCGGAGTTTCAGCAAAATCTACGCTTTTAAGTTGAAGTTTAACCGTTTCATTTAAAAGAAAAACAAATTTATCCGCAGAGCACCCCAGCTTCAGATTAGAAGTCACTACCTGCACCCGGCTTGATCCGGTTATTTTCACATTGCTGGAATCACTGACCTTGGCTTCTATTTTATAATAATAATTGCTGTTTTCTTTTTTGGTGAGGAAAGCAAATGAGAACTGTCCCTTATCATCCAGCACCCCTGTTTTTGTTTCTAAAAGCTCCAGCTGGGAAATCGCAGCTTCCTGTTTGGATAGATAAAAAGGCTTGTCTTTATCGGTGTCCCACTCGCTGTCTTGAAACCGGCTTCGGTAGATGCTGTAAGTGACTTCCGCCTTTTTGACAGGGTCTCCGAAATAGTATTTCGCCTCAATGGTTCCTGAAATCATTTCACCCGATAAATAGAGTTTTTTTGCAGCCTTGACCTTGACTTCGTATTCGGGTTTCTGAAAATAATCCACTTTAAACTCAGCCTCATAAGGCTTTCCATTGACTCTGGCAATCAGAAGATACCTTCCCGAAGGCGTGTCTTTCGGAAGCATAAAAGAACCGTCAAAAGATCCCATGTCATTGGTGTAAAGACTCAAAGTCTGAAACTCTTCGCCCCGGCTGTTGACCACACCCACTTCAAGTCCCTGGGGCTTTATTTTTTCATAATCCCCATCCTGATAATTCCGGATCATTCCCTTGAAAAAAACCTGATCCCCGCCTTTATAAACAGGCTGGGCAGTATAGGCGTAAACTCTTAAATCCTGAATCGTCATAGGATAGTATTTTAAATCATAGAAAGCGCTTCCCTTGCCGGATTTCCCAATGATAAAAATATCGTTTTCCTTCATAGGGAGAGAAAGGATCCCGTTTTTATCGGTACTTGATTTTTTCAGTATGTTTTTAAATCGGTCTAGAATAATGATTTCAGTTTTAGCGGCTGGTTTTCCGTTTTGATTGTTGACAGCATAAACTAAAAGCTCTTTTTCCGATTTTTTTAAAATCAGCCCTGTATCCGAAACATTTAAAACTGTATATCCCACCTGACCCTTCCAGCTGGATTCAATCAGATACATCCCTTCGCTTTTGATATTTTCCAGAAAAAGATAGTTGTAGTTCCAATATTTTTCATTGGAAGGAAGATCAAAGATAAACTCTTCCTCTACTTTCAGGTTTTTATCCTGAAGCGGTTTCAAAATATGGGAGGTCTGAACCGTTTCCCCCCTGAATTTCATTTTCATTTCATCAAAAAAATCCAGGCTCTTTTTTCTGTTTTCAAACGGAATGCTTTCTCTTGCCCAGTTTCGGATTCCAGATTTTAAAAACTGAAAAACTCCCTGATACACATCCAGCACATCTTTTCTAAACTGAAACCCGTTGATCTCAGGTTTTTGAACATTGGGCTGGCTCTGATAGAATTTTAAGGGATCTAAAATCCGATATACCCTGATATTCAAATTTTTAATAGAAGGCGCTGATTCGAGTTTCACCCGTTTGGTTTCCGCGGTTGAAAAAGTTTTCTCGGAAGACAGATAAAAAAGCTCTGTCGGATAAACCTTTTGAATCATTATCAAACTGAATAAAACAAAAAAAACTGAATAGAATCTTTTCATAATTCCTCCTTGCTTACTGTAATATTTTCCAACGGTAGGCACCCATAAAATGAGGGTTGTCGCGAACCGGATGCCAGACTGAATCAGGATGCTTGACAAGCGTATCAAACTTGACTTTCCTGACCTCTCCGCTGTCTTTTTCATCCACTGGTCCCGTATGATAAATCAGCCACCCGCTTTCTCCCGTATATATCATTGAGTGATAAGGGCTTTTCGGGTTTTCTGTCCTGATAAAAAACAAAATATCCCCTTTTTGAAAAAACTCCTTTTCCTTCCCGACCAGTACCAGATTAAAATTGAGAAGATTCTTTACATCGGCTGTTTCTGCAAAGCTGCCGTTTTCTAAATCTTCTTTTTGAAACTCCCCGTTACGGGTTCTAAAAATCTTTGTCCCTAAACCCGGCACAAAAGGATAGTGATACTGGGCTACATCCGGAATGTTTGCCTGAATCAGATAGGGAAATTTTTTAAACCACTCGGCCGTATGTTCTTTCAAAGCTTCTTTATAGGCAAAAACAATCAATCCGGCGCAGTCATGGTGAATCTTTTCCCATGATTTTGTCTTTTGATAATACTGGCTCTCCGCAATTGAAATAAACCAATCGGTAAAGTTTTCACGGTCGCTTTGGGAAACCAGTTTCAGACTGTCCGGAAATCCGTCCCGGTCATAATCTTCATCCGATTCAACAATTGAAAGCTCTTTCCGGAACACTTCTTCTGATAAAGTCACTTCAAAAACAATTTTACCGGACTTTCCCATGCTTGAAAGATAAAATCCATCCTCTGTCCTTGTTTCCCTGACCAAGTCAGCGCCCTCCAAAAATTGAATCTGATAATCCAATTTCTGGTTTTGAAAAAGCCTATGAAAAAAATTCTTATATTCAAAGCGGTAGTAAACTGAAGCAATTTTATCCACTGTCATCGAACGGGCTGTTTCTTCAAGAGTGATCCCTTTATCAAAAAAGGAAAACACCCCGAATCCCGCCAAAAGCAAAAAAACAACGGTAAAAAACTTTTTATTTAAGAAACTGAATTTTTCCATGGTACTTCTTGTCAGTTTTATCATAATTGTACTGCAGGAAAAAAGGTTTCCAGTCCTTAAAAACATCAATCAGTTTTCCAAAATTTTCCTTATACTCCGCTTCATCCATTAAAAGTTTATAAAGCGCGTATTCTTTTAAGACATTCTCAAACTGAACCAGCAGTTTTTGAGGATTGACCGCTAAAAATCCCTCCGGATTTCCTTCAATATAACGGTGAAAAACATCGTACAAAGAAGCTTTTTTCTTCTGAATCTGGGAAATAACCGATTCTCCCTGTACTAAAGAAGTCGCAAAGACAACCCATTCTTTATAAAAAACAAGGGTAAAACCGGATTGCTTTTCAGTCAGGTAAACCAGCTTGTTTTGCATATCCTGTTTTTCTTCCCATCCGAAATCAGAAAAATAAAAACTGGCAATCTGCTTGATTTTTTCATTCGTTTCAAGATCCTGAGAGTTTTTTTTCTTCAGCACAAAACTCATTTCAGGCTGAAAAATCTCATAACCATGCCCGCCCTCAGGAATCACAAATCCTGAAAAGACAATATGGATCTGTTCGTCCATTTTTTTAACCAGTTCTTCCAGTCTCCAGCCTTTTTCCTGATAAAAGACATCAGCGGCATTTTTTGTGTTCTGATTTTTCATCAGTGAATCAAAAAGATTTTTCAAATTAAAGTCTTGATTGGAATAATACAAAGCTGTTTTCGGCTCAAATAATTTAAGCTGTTCGTAATCCGTCTTTTTATTTGCAGATTTAATCTCAGCTACAGGAGTTGCTATGATTTCAAGATTTTTGGAATCAATATCCCAATAAAAAGCAAGGTCCTTTACCAGAGGGAATACCTGATAAAAATTTACTTTTTCAAGGTTCTTAAACTTTGCGTAAAGACTGCCCGGTGTCATTTTTTGAACCGCCGCAATTTCCATTTTAGTCACAACCGAACCAATCAGACTTTTTGAATTTTTAACCGAAAGAATCATTTCTTTCATTAAAAACTCGTTTTCCGCAAAAATAAGATACTGGTCTAAAACAAGAA
>MIAO01000083.1 GCA_001829155.1 Spirochaetes bacterium GWB1_36_13
GGTTGGAGTGATAATAGAATTTTTTCCCCCCTCCCAGAAGATCCATTTTGTTTTCTTCTGATATGATTTCAGCGCCTTCATGGATATAGAATCCGAAGAGTTTTAAAACATTGTTTTCATCCAGCTGTATTTTTTTTCTCAGATGAAAATCATAATAATAGGGGAGGGTATATCCTTTCAGGCTGTCCAGCTGCGAGAGAACTAAATCATAATAAGTCCGGTTGAAAGAAAAAAGAAAATCTTTTTTTTCAATCACGCTCCGGAAAGTAATCAGAGAAAGGTGAAAGAGAAATCCCAGAGAGGGTTTATCTCCGAAATTCAGTTCCGCATTCACGAGCCCGCTCAGAGTGTTTCCGAAAGAGGCGGGGAAAGACCCGGAATAAAGATTAAGAGATTGAACCAGATCCATCTGGTAGATACTTGAGACATTGCCCAGCATAAAAGGGTAAAAAAGAGGAAAGCCTTCATAATAGTAAGAGGTTTCAGTTCTATCTCCGCCCCTTAAGGAAAGACTGGTTTCATAACCTTTGGAAACCACTCCGGGCAATGCATTGAGACTGACAAGGGCATCATCCAGTGAGTTGGCGGTTGTATTTTTCATTGTTTCCTGAGAAAGTTTTTTTTGAGAAACCGATTTTTCTTTTTCCTGTTTTTTTGCCCTGACCTCAATTTTTTCGCCTTCACTGGAAAGCAGGGGGGAGAGTTCTGCCAGAAATTCGTTTTCAGGGTTGGTGAGAGAAAGGGGAAGATACCCTTCTTTTTCAAAGATAAAGGTGATTTTTGGATACTCCTGACCGGAAGAGAATAAGAAAAAACCGTTTTTCCGGGAAAAAATGACGGTTTCTTCCGGTAAAACCCTGATCCGTACATTTTCCAGCGATTTTTTTGATATTTTATCCACTGTTTTCCCGCTGTACTCAATGGGCTTTGAAAAAACGGGAAAAGCCAGAAAGAAAAAAAAGAGAATGAAAAATTTATTCTTCAAACTTCATCATCCTGTAAATAGAAGAAGAATTATCCAGATAAAAAAAATAGGCTTTTCCTAAATAATAATAAAAGTATGCTTGAGAAGAGTAATAACCAGGGTAGAAAGAAGAACTTCCGAGTTGAACCCATTCTAAGCCGTTCCATTTCTTTATTTGTGTAGTTTGATATCCAAGGTTAATTGAATAAGAAAATAAAAGGCCGTTTTTTTCTAAAATAGTATCATAGACCAGAGTATGTATTGTTTCATTCCACTGTGTCCCATCCCATTCTTTTGCGATGAATTCTCCTGAATCTTTAAAGCAAAGAAATGGTTTTAAATCTTTTATGGATAAATTCATCTGGCTAAATCCATATGTTGTAGTTTCTTCACCAATTTTTTCCCATTGACAGAGAGTTTTTATACATCTCATGACGATTATTTTATTTTGGTTTGACTCAAAATAAGCTGCATATATATAGTCACCGATTGAAATAATTTGAGGGTTAGAAATCTTATCGGAAGAAAATCCAGGATTCCCCAAATATTCCCAGCCAGAAGCGGTATTTCCGGTATAGGCCATAACGCTGATTTTATCATCATAGAAAAAATCCTGAAAAGCCAATAAGGGTTTTCCATCGGAAACAATCAAGGTAATGTAATTGTAAGGAGAATAGGATTCATCCGAATATTTAAAACGGGGCGAAAAGCCTTCACTGCCGACGCTTTCCCAGTTTATTCCGTTCAGTTTATAGAGTGAAAGACGGTTGTATTTTAAAGAATCAATCAAAACATAATAAAACTGATTATCTATGTAAAAATATTTTCCTGAATAACTATCGGATGTTAAAAATGTTTCTTGCCGAGAAATGAGGGGTAAGGAGGAAGCATAAGAATATTCTGAGATAATGATCTTTTTTTCAGTAGAAGATGATTCTCTATAGATTGTAATAAACGAATTTTCTTTCATAAAACTTTTTTCTATATAATGAGAATCTGATAAAATCCCTAATTCATTCCAGTTACGATCAGTCGGAATAAATGAAAGACTATTGGAAGCATTTCTGGATTCCAGATCTTTATCATCAACAGCTCTGATGTAAAAACTATAATGAATTTCTTTTTCGAGATTGGAAAGTGTATATTCTGTTTCACTAATATTGCTGACAACTGTTTCAGTCGAAGAAAAATTTTTTACCTGGTAAAGATTGTATTTTGCTGTAATTTTATCATTTTCTTGTCTTTTCCATTTTAATTTTACTGAATTGGAAGTTATTTCTTCTCTCCAGATTTCATTGGGAGCAGAAACTTTGGATGAATAGGTTTCAGTTTCTTCACTCTCCCCTTCGCAGGTGGTGCAGGTTACGGTTTCTTCATCCTGAGGAGCATCCAGATTGACGCAGGACATGAAAAATAATAATAAAATCAAAACAAATTTTTTCATTTTAAATCCTTTCTATAAATAATGCATAAATAATAAATAGAATTTAGCAAATTTTATCTGCTAAAAAAAACTTTCATTCAATTTTGAATTGGGTTCGAAATTAATCTTAACAAATGAACTGGAAAAGCTCTTTCTCATGACTTTATTCTCATTCTTTTCCAGAGATTTTGTTATATTTTTATAGAGAGAAGAAATAAAATTTCGGAGTAAAAATGTTTTTAAGGTATGTGGTTTTCTTTTTTCTTGCTTTTGGGATTTATTTTTTTTCTTTTTCTCAGGAAGTAAAAGAAAATCCCTATAACATTAATGATATATATAAATATTACGAGACGAAGAATTTTGAGAAAGTAAAAGAAAAATTAGAGCTTTGGCTTTCCAATTCACCTTCCAGCTTTCCGCCCGAGGCTTTTTTGATTTTAGGAAGTATTTACGATCATTTAAAACTTTATGACCTTGCCATTAAGGTTTTTGAAAAAGGAATGGAGCTTTCTAAAAACAAGTTTCCTTTTCAGGCAAATATTGCCCAGGCATACAGGCATAAAGGGGATCATAAAAAAGCAATCGAACTTTTATCTTTATTAACAGACAAAGCAACGCTTTATCCTGAAATTTATTTTTTTCTGGGTATTTCCTATTTTGAACTCCGTGACCGGATCAAAACGATTTCCTACTGGGAGCTTTATCTGACTTTAAAACCCGCAGGCGTGAAGCCGGATAAAGTCAGAAGCGCTCTGGCATGGCTCAAGCAAAAGGATTTTAAATGGCCGGAAGAGCTGAAGGAAGAAAACTCTAAGCAGGCGGAAGAACTGAAAAAATTGGCAGAAGAACTGAAGAAACAATCGACTGAAGAGAAAATTAAAGAAATAGATAAAGACCCGAAACTCAAAGAAGAAGATATGAATATTCAGGACAAGGGGAAACAGGAAGGAGAGAAATTCGATGAAATTGAACGATGATTTAGGGTTCCACCTTCTCACCAAAATCACTTCTCTTTTTTTTAATTCTTTTGATGCGATTCAGGATTTAAAAGATATTCCTGAAAAACTGGGGGAAGAGTTTTATAATATTTTTCTTCCCGATATGGCAATTCTGAATGAAAAAAATAATAATGATCAAAGCGTTAAGGAAATTTTCAAGAAGAAAAAACCCGGCTTTTCAGAAAAAAATCTGACTGATGTTTTATATATTCACCTTCCTATCTTGAAAACAGAGGAGGGAAAAGAATATAATTTTTATTTTTTTTTTCAAAAAGGATCTTGTAATCAGGAACTGATTGAGTTTTTAAACAACGAGGATTTTAGAAAGTGGATTTATAATATTTCCCAGTACCTTTATTCACTTTTGAGCTTTTTTAAAACCATGGAAGAGCTCCGTTTCTTTTTTCAGTCTATCATCAACACTTTGCCTGAAATTTTAATCGTTATCAATAAAGACAATATGATTCATACCTGGAAGGACAATACCAGTATTACGGGTTTTCCTTCGCGGGAAGGTAAAAATGTCTGTCATATTTTGGAAGGAATCGATATTGAAAAAATTAAGGAAGAACTCAGGAACCTCAAATTACAAGGGAACGGAATAATTCCTGTAAAACGGGAAATAGAAGGATTTTTAAAAGACGCAAACAATATTCAAAAAGAAATTGAAGCAGATTTTTCGTTTTTTATGGATGATCACGGTCAGGAATATTTTATTATTATCGCGAAAGATATTTCAGAAAATAAAGCTTTGCAAAGAGAACTCCAAAAAAAGAATCTGGAGCTGGATCAGAAAAACAAGAAGCTGGAAGAATATCTGGATAATTATACAAAAGAACTCAAACTTGCTTCTATTTTACAAAAAAGAATGATCTCAAATCAGGAAAAATTCTACGGTGAAATAAAAATCACTACTTTTTATAATCCTTATGAATATGTCGGCGGGGATTATATCGGGAGCCTTCCGGTGGGGGACAAGCTTTATTTTACTCTGGCCGATGTGGTGGGTCATGGAGTTTTTTCCGCATTTTACAGCTCTATGTATCATTCTTCTTTTTATAATCTGGCTTTTTATCCTGAGAATCTGGAAGATTTCATGAAACGCATCTATCAGGAATTTACCTCTATCATGGAAGATGAAAATTTTTTCACCATGATTCTGGGTACGGTATATCCCAAAGAAAAGAAAATAGAGTTTATCAATTTTGGACATCCCCTTCCTGTTTTTTATTCAAATCAGAACAAAGAAGCGCAGATAGGGGGGGAGATTCATAATAAAATTATCTCGCCCCTGATTCCTTTTGAAACTCCGAAAGTCAACACTCTGTTTTATGAAAAGGGAGATAAGCTTTTTATCTACAGCGACGGACTGATTGAGCAGGATAAAACTAAAGACGATAAAATGGACAATTTAAACTATCAGATCAATACTCTTGTCAAAAGCGAAACCGGTGTTTCATTGGCTGAAAAACTGATTCAGGCGCAGTTTGGAGAAGCAGAAGAACAAATTTTTGACGATGATATGAGCCTTTTGATTTTAGAGTTTTAAGGAGAAAAATTATGAAACCCTTAAAAATGACAGCGATTCTGATATTGATGACAGGAATTCTTTCTGCCGGAGCTATTCAGGATGAATTGACCGACACGGTTTTACAGGATACTTATTCTATTAAAGACGGAAGCGTGATTTCAGCGTCCAATTTAAGAAACCTTTTTTTAAAACTGGCGGCAGGAAGCTGGACAAAGGCAGAAGGATCGAGCAATATTTATTATGATAAAGGCAGCATTGCTGTGGGCGGTTATGATAGAGGGTTTGTTTCAAATATCAATGCTTTCAGCTTTGAAATGGGAGGCTTAGACCCGACTCAATCCAACGGAAAAGCTGTTTTTTACCTGCACGACTGGAACAGGGTAGCCCATCAGCTCCGATATACAAACGGGACTCTTTTTCTGGAAGCGACTACAAACGGATATGGAACAACCAATACCCCCAATTTTTCTATCGGAGGGAGCTTGTTTGCCGCAGTGAATGGCGGAAATGTAGGAATCGGGACATCTTCTCCAGAAGTAAAACTGGATGTAAAAGGTTTGATTCAATCCAGTAATAATATAATAGTCAATGATGAATCGGTCAATGGAGATGCAAATATCGGTCTTGTTTTTCAGGAAAAAAACATCAGTAAATGGTTTTGGTACAAAGGGGATCAGCATCATCTGGTATTGAAGAATTTTTCTAATGACTCTTATCCTATTATTGTTGATCCAAGCGCCGGAACCCATATCTTGTCTTTAAATCAGTTTGGTCTTGGAATCGGAAATTACAGCAACGGTGAAATGCTTGAAGTCTATGGTAATATTAAGGCTACGGGTACAATAACTCCTTCTGATTTCCGCTATAAAAAAAACATTCACACTCTGGAGCATGCTTTAGAAAAACTCCTTTCCCTGCGCGGGGTTTCTTTTGAATGGAAAACAGAAGAATATCAGGAAAAAAACTTTTCAAAAGGAACAAACATTGGATTGATTGCCCAGGAAGCTGAAAAAATAGTTCCGGAAGTGGTGAATACCGGAAAAGACGGTTATAAGGCAATGGCTTATTCCAATTTAAGCGCCCTGATTGTTGAGGCGGTGAAAGAATTAAAGAAACTCCATGATGAGAAGATTGAAAAGCTGGAGAAAGAAATACTGGAAATCAAAAAAGAAAATGAAAGTTTGAGAGTCCAGAATGAGGAGTTGATGAAAATAGTGAAATCCTACGACTCAAAAATGGACAAAATTAATTCTCTTTTGGGAGAATTAAACCAGAAAAAAATTTTAAAATAAAAAACCTGGATCAAAAATGCAGTTTGAAACTCTCTATATTCAAAAAAAAGCTCTAGATTACCCTTTAACAAAAAAATACCGGGAGTATTTTCAAAAAAACGGTTTTTCAATTCAAATAATTGAAGATGAAAATAAAATCCCTCGAAATCTGAACCAGAAAAAAAATCTTTTTCTGACTGAAAAAAAAGGCGGTTTTGTCAAACCCTGCCCCTGTACGCCTCAAGCTGTCTGCTGCGGATATCACAATGTTAATCTGGTGGAGGGGTGCCCTTTTATCTGCAATTACTGTGCTTTAGATGTTTATCTGGATTTTCCTGCGACAAAGGTTTTTGTGAATCTTTCTGATTTTGAAAGAGAACTGGATGAATACGAAAAGAACCATCCCTTTCTCCGCCTAGGAACAGGTGAACTTTCCGATTCTTTAGTATGGGATCCGATTTTTCCTTATTCTGAATACTTACTGGATGTTTTTTCCCGTTATCCCCATATTATTTTCGAGTACAAAACAAAAAGCGCCAATGTAAAGCATTTCCCTTTCAATTCAGGAAAATACAGGAATATTTTAATTTCTTTTTCGGTGAATACTTTAAGAAAAATTTCTGAAGAGGAAACTCTGGTTTCAGGACTGAATGAGAGGATCGAATCAGCAAAATCAGTCAGGGATAAAGGATACAAGGTCGGGTTTCATTTTGACCCGATCTATTATTATGATGGATTTGAGAAAGATTATGAGGAAACAGTAGAGCAAATTTTTTCACAATTTGCGCCTCAGGATATCGGCTGGGTGAGTCTGGGTGTGATCCGTTTCGCACCTGATTTAAAAGAAGCGCTTTATCAAAGAAATACAAAAATACTGGATATGGAGATGTTCCCGGCTCATTTTGACGGGAAAATGAGAGTCTTTTATCCGATCCGGAAAAAAATTTTTCAATTTTTGATTCAAAAACTGACTCCTTTTACAGATAAAATTTATCTGTGTATGGAGCCTTTTCATATGTGGGAAGAACTCGGATTAAACCCGGCATCGCTCAACCAGAGAATCTATGAAAGTTTTTTTAAAGGATAAGAATTTTTAAAAAGAAGCTTTATTCTTATATTTAATATTAACTTTTTTTAAAGGAGTAAAAAAAATGAGTAAAAATACTAAAATCATTGCTGTTGTTATAGCGGTTCTGGCTGTTGTCCTTTTTTTTAAAATTTATTTTTTATCATCCGGTCTTCCCGGAAAAGAAGCAATCAGTGAACAGATTCAAACCTATCAGGATATTTCCCAGATCAAAAATCTGATAGCTCAAAATTATGAACAGCTTCGGGAAATCCAAAAAACCGTATTTTATATTCTTGTTCTTTCAATTGTGAATATAGGAATAACAGGTTATTTTCTGCTGAGAAGACGAACTGCCAGAAAAAACAAAAACAGCCAGCAGTAATGAAAAAAAAAATTTTTGTTTCATTCTTTCTTTTTTTTTCTTCCTGCTCTCAGCCTGAGATTCCAGCCGGATCTCCTGATCATTTAGTTCAGGAAATCAATAATAATTTTCAGTCTGAGTCTTATGGGTATTTTTCTTACAATGGGATTGAAAAAGAGGTTCTTTTAAAAAGCAAAAAAGTGTTTTATAATGATAAAAACTCCCGGTTTGAACTGGAAGACATGGCTGGTAAAATCAAGTCCGGGGAGGATTATATTTTTCTTATGGCAAAAAAAGGGTATTATAAAATTTCTGAGAAAAATTTTGAGTTTTATGAAAAAGTAAAGTTTGTTATTGAAAATAAGTATTTGATAGAAGGATTTTACTTTCTCTGGGACAGCCGTGAGAAGTTTATTAAGGGAAAAGAAGAAGACACTGTTTTTATCAAAGATAATGAAGGGGTTTTGGTTACAGGAACCAATTTTATTTCTACAATTTCACAAAAGCAGTTTAATCTACAAAATTCAGTGATACAAATTCCTGAGAAAATGGCGGAAGATGAAGGTTTTAACTAAAATATTATTTTTTTTTCTGATTGCGGTCGCGCTTTATTCGGATGCGGTGATGAAAGGACAGTTTCTGAATGTGGACTATCTCAATCAGGTATGGACATTGAAAGGCGGGGTTTCTCTGACCACAACGAAATATATGCTTCAAACCCAGCAGATGATTTATTTCAAGAAAGAAAAACGCTTTTTTGCAAACGGCGGTATCTTTATTGAACTTCTGGAAGAAAATAGAAAAATTTGGGGCGAGTCGCTGGAAAAAAGAAATGAAGTCCAATTTTTTCAAGGAAATCCTCTTCGCTTGGTCGATAAAAACGGAGAACGGGAAATCAAGGCGCAGACACTGGAAGTGAGAGGGAAGGAAAAAAATGGGAAACTCATGACTTTCAATCAGAATGTCAATATTCTGGAAAAAAATTCAATTATTTTTGCCGATCAGGTGATCTACAATGAAAAAACAGGCGATATTCAGCTTATTGGGAATTCCTCTATCCAGAAACCGGAAGATAAAATAAAAATTACCGGAAGCAATATAGACTACAATGAAAAGACAAAAATTTCTATTTTTAAAAATACGCCTGTTGCGATTGAAAGAAAAAAATCTCTGATTAAAGGAGATAAGGGACAGTACGATGAACAAGATGATTTAATTTCATTGGAAGGAAATGTTTTTTTTCAGGAAGAAAAAAGAGAGATTCAGGCTCAGAAAATGCATTCAGAAAAAAATGAAGATGAAAAAATTTTTTATTTCAGTGAGCAGATCACATTGAAAGAAGGAGATTTTCATGGTTCTTGCGATGCGGTAGAGTATTTTGAAAAACAAGACATTGTCAATCTCAAGGGAAATGTGGATTTAAAAGACGATAAAAAAGACCTTTATATCGAAAGCTCTGTGGTTTCGTTTGATAAAAAAGCAGATATGACTTATTTTTTAGGTGAGGTTTATATCAAGCAGAAAGATAAAATCATTACAGGAAGCCTTGGAAATTATGATAAACAAAAATCAATTATTATTGTAAAAGGGAATCCCTCCTACCGGAAAGGCAAAGACTTTGCCAAAGCTGAAAAAATCATTTTAAATACTGAGACCAATGAAGTAGAAATGATCGGAGGATTTAAAGGACAGTTTCAATTTAACAAAGAGAAAGATAAAGAAACAAATCAGAACGGGGAAAAAGATGGTTTTAAGAACTGAAGGACTGGTAAAATTATTTAAAAAATTCCGTGCTGTGGACGGTGTTTCAATTGAGATCAACCGGGGAGAAATTGTGGGACTTTTAGGACCGAACGGCGCCGGAAAAACAACCACTTTTTACATGATCGTCGGTATAGAAAAACCCTATGACGGCAAGGTGTTTTTTGATGATCTTGAAATTACCCGCTATCCTATGTATCAAAGGGCAAGACTTGGAATCAACTATCTGCCTCAGGAATCTTCTATTTTCAGAAAACTTTCGGTCAAAGAAAATATTATGGCAGTTCTCGAACTGAAAAAAGACCTCAAGGCAAAAGACAGAAAGGAAAAACTCTGGGAATTGATGGCAAAACTCGATATTGAATACATTCATGATCAAAAAGCATATGCTTTGTCCGGGGGGGAAAGACGGCGGGTGGAAATTGCCAGAGCATTAGCTTCAGAACCCCATTTTCTTCTTTTGGATGAGCCCTTTACAGGAATTGACCCGATTGCGGTTCAGGAAATACAGGGGATTGTCAGAAAACTGGTCAAAGAAACCGGAGTCGGGATACTGATTACCGATCACAATGCCCGTGAGACACTGCGGATTACGGACCGTTCCTATATCATTGTTGAGGGAACTATCTTTACCAGCGGAAATTCAGTCGAGCTTGCCCAAAAAGAAGAAGTCCGTAAAATCTATCTGGGAGATAATTTTACCCTTTAAAAAAAGGTCATAAAAGCTTCATTTTTTCTTCATATTTTTTAAAAGAGTCTTTCTTATATTTTCCTTATCTTTTTAAAGGAGAAAAATATGGGAAAAGATTTTTCAAAAAAACTCGCTTATTTTATGGAACTGGCAGAAGATTTCACTCAAAACAACCCTTTTTTGGAAGAAGCAAAGGAAATCTCAAGCAATCTGTCCCAGCTTGTCCAAAATATTCAGGAAAATAAATTCAACCTGACAGAAAACATCTATCAAGCTATGGAAATGGCATTCAAGAAATACAAGCAGAATATAAAAAGAATCAACGAACAAAATGAAACGATTAAAAAAACAATGTCCAAGGTAAAAGATTTTTATAAAGAAGAAATTTCCAAAAAAATTAAGGAAAGTGAAAAAAGTGAATTGGCAAAAAACAGTTTTCAGCTCCTGAAACAGGGTTTTGAAAATTTTGAAAAAACAATTGAAACCCTCAATCAGCAGAGTGAAATCTTTCTTGAAACTGCCAAAGAGATAAAAAATATTTACACGGCCAAAAAAGAAGATCCGAAGAAAAAAACAGAATTAAATTCTGAAGAAAGTAAAAAAACAGTGAAAGCAAAAGCTTAAACAGTTTATTGAACACACTCTAAATTGGAAAAAATCCATGTCATTCCCCGGCTTGACCGGGGAATCTATTGAGCAAGATAATCAAGAGGCATTGAGCGGAACCGAACGGTCAAATTGGAACACCTCGGCTTTACTCGATGTACGAGTTAATTCATTCGCCGTCTCAAAAAAAAATATATGAAGACTCAGGAATTTTTCTTAAATTTTTATCATCAATAAAAAATATGGAAAAAAGAATGACTCAAAAACTCATCCGGTCAAAAAACAAAAAAAAAGGACTTCCTCCTGGAGCTCTTGTTTATGTGGGTAAAAATAAGGAAAATCCTGTCTCAATAGATGTTTTTGAGTACAATGAAGAGAATTATATAGAAAAGAAAGGCGTTTTGATAGAAGAGTGTTTTTCACCCATTCAGGAGAATTCTGTAAGATGGATTAATATTAACGGGGTTCATGATACGGCTGTTATTGAAAAAATCGGAGCTTTTTTCCAAATTCACTCTCTGGTACTGGAAGATATTTTAAATACGGATCAAAGACCAAAAGTAGAAGAGTATGAAAACTTTATTTTTATTATTCTAAAAATGATTTATCACTATAAGAAAGCAATGAGAATTGAACAAGTCGGCCTGATTCTGGGTAAAAACTTTGTTCTTTCTTTTCAAGAAGAAGAAGGGGATGTCTTTGACCCGATCAGGGAGAGAATCCGGCAAAATAAGGGAAAAGTCAGAAAAATGAAAGCAGATTACCTTGCCTATGCTCTTTTAGATTCAATTGTGGACAATTATTTTCCAGTACTGGAAAATATGGGAGAAAGAATCGAAGAAACTGAAGATGAAGTGATTCATCAGTTTAAAAAAGAGACCGTGCGTGAGATTTACCGTTTAAGGCGCGAAATTATTTTTTTCAGAAAATCGATATGGCCATTACGGGAAGTGACCAGTACTTTAGAAAGAACCGATTCAAACTTGCTTTCAGAGTCTTTTTTTCTTTATTTAAAAGACATCCGTGATCATATTATAGAAGGAATTGATCATCTCGATTCTTTTCGAGATATGCTTGCCAGTCTTTTCGATATTTACCTTTCCAGTCTCAGCAACAAGATGAACGAGGTTATGAAATTTCTTGCTATTATCTCGACTATTTTTATTCCTTTGACTTTTCTTGCCGGCATATATGGAATGAATCTCAAAATGCCCGAAGTTCAGTTTGAGTGGTTTTATCCGCAGTTTTTCTGGGGCATTATTTTATTGGTTGTTCTTATTATGGTGTTGTTTTTTAAAAAGAAGAAATGGTTTTAGAATTCAATCATCAATTCTTTTAAAAGAGCTATCGCAAAGCCAATACCGATAGAGGAAAGAAAAAGAATAAAAAAGACCGAAAGCAGGATGCCTGAAAAACTGACGATCCATATAAAAACCGCTTTTCTGGAGAAAAACCTTTCTATCCATGATTTACGGTTGAAATTGACAAAAAGAAATGCGCTGATAATCAGCAACAGCTGAATTCCTTTCATAGAGGAAGCGGTCATGCTTAAAGGCAGGAAAATGAAAAGAGGATAAAGGGAAACTGCATTGATTTTCCAGATATCAAAAGAAGAAACCAAAGCTTTCTCCTTATTGAGAAAAAAAGAATAAATTCCTGTTTTGATAAAGCTGCCAGTATAAAAAAGACCGGTAAATAAAAAAAGCTGAAAAAGAGAGAGGGGAAATTCGAAAAGATTTGAAAGAGAGGCAGCCAAAAGGAAATAAGAGAGGAAATAAAAAACATTCAGAAAAAAACGAAGGAAATTATTTTTTTCCCTTATCTCTATAAAACTTTTTGGAGCATAAAAGATTTCTCCGAAATAAGTCAGCAGTCTCATTGAAAAACTCCGTAATAGTACATAACAGGAAGGTTTAAACGGCTTAAAAGACTGAGAGCAGATTCTTCTTTCATAATTTCCTTAAAAAGAGATTTGAAAAAAGCGTCTTTGGGATAGATAAATTCAACCTGAGGAATTGAGAGTAATTTTTTCATTTCTTCTTTTGCTGTATTTAAGCTTCCCAAAACATCTACCAGCCCTTTTTCTTTTGCAATCTCTCCTGTAAAAATTCTTCCGTCAGCGATTTTTTTCAGTTCTTCTTCTGTGATCTTATCTTTTCTTCCTGTTAAAACAGCATTGAAAAACTGCTGATAAGTATTCATAACCATTTCTTTAATGTATTTTTCTTCTTCGGGTTTCATGTTTCTGTAAGGAGATAAAACATCTTTCATCGCCCCGCTGGTAATAGAAACTGCCTTGACACCTATTTTATCCAGCAAATCTTTGAAATTAATGCTGCTGATAATCACTCCGATGCTTCCAGTCAGAGTGCCTGGATTGGCTACAATCACTTCGGAAGCGCTGGCAATGTAATATCCACCGCTTGCTGCGATATCGCCCATCGAAACGACCACTTTTTTATTTTGTTTTCTCAGTTCTAAAAGGGCGGAATAGATTTCCTGACTGGCGCCCACGGTACCGCCTGGAGAATCAATTTTTATGATTACTCCCACAATGGAAGGATCTTCGGATATTTTCTCAATCTGAGCCAAAATAATTTCAGCTGTATCAAACTTAATAGTTCCGGCAATATTTAATATCATAACTTTAGGCAAGGATGAAATCTGATAGCTTTGAGATTTGTCCTTTAAAATACTAATGACCGAAAAAAGAATACTGATTAAAAGTATCAATGAAAATAACACCATTTTTTTTTCATTTTTTTTCATTTTATAGTAACCTCATGCATAATTTTGCGGAATACGGATAAAAAAAGTAGATCCTTTTTCTTTTCCCATGCTTTCAACCCAGATTCTTCCCTTGTGGGATTCAACAATGCTTTTGCTGCAGGCAAGCCCGATCCCGGTGCCGCTGAATTCTTTTGTATATTTTCCGCGGATATAAGGGTTGAAAATCGCATGGATTTCTTCATTGGAAATTCCTCTCCCAGTATCCTTGACAAAAAAGAGAATCCCGTCTTCATCTTTTTCAAGTCCTACTGTTACTTCACCTTTTTCTGTATATTTTACGGCATTGGAAATAATATTTGAGAATGCCATTTCTATCTTTTCAGGATCTCCGGTCATGTCATCTGTTTCAGGGGATAAGAAGTGGAGAGAAATGTTTTTTTGGCGTGCAAGGATCGAAAAAGTCTTCTCCATCTTATAAAAAAGTTTACGGATAGAAAAAGGTCTTTTTTTGATTTCCATAGTCAATTCATTGCTTCTTGCCAGTTCCAAAATAGAATAAATCATTCTGAGAATTTCATTGGAGTTAAAAAAGGCAAGTTCCATAAAATCTTTTCTTTCGGATTCTTCTAGATCCTGTTTTTGAAGCATTTCAATGAAACCCAAGATAGAAGTCAGCCTGCCTTTGATTTCATGGACAATAAAGTGAAAATATCTGTTTTTTTCATTCAGGATAAGGTCAAAATTTTTATGTTGTTTTTTTAACTCATCTTGAGTATTTTGATGTGAAACTTTCACTTTATAAACAAGTTCCTGAGTGATTACCAGATCACAGAATTTTTTAATGGCATTTTTAATCAGAAGTTTAAATTCGATCGGGAGAGATTTGGCATAGAGGTAGGAATAAATCATCCCTTCTTCAAGACTGTTTAGAATATCAAATAAATACTCTTCTGATGGAAGAAGAACAATATTTAAGCTTTCAGGATAGTCTAAAATCAGCATTTCGGAAAGTTTCGATGAATCAATGGGAGAATCGGCATGATCAATAAGGACAATATGGTTTTTTTGTGAGTGTAAAAAATCTTTCAAAGACTGAATATTATCTGAGAAAAAAAAACAAGTGTTTTTGATCTGCCGTGCTAATGAAAGTTTTTCTTCCCATTTTTCTTTTTTTCCAATCACTAA
>MIAO01000084.1 GCA_001829155.1 Spirochaetes bacterium GWB1_36_13
CCAGACTGGATAATACAGGTTTATGTTTTAAAGATATTCTGATCACCAAAAAAGCGCTCAGAGCCAGAAGAAAAGCAATGACAAATAAAATATTTAAGATACCTAAAGAAGAAACAAGCGGTTTCATGATAAATCCGGCGATAATGGTTCCGAAAGGAAGCCCGCCGGAAATATACCCGTAAACCCTTCTGGCGTCAAAAGTGGTGAAATAATCGCCGCTGAATGAAAAAAACATCATAATGGCAGTCAGGGAACAGGTTTCCAGCCAAATAACCAAAAAATAATAAAGCCATTTACTGGAAATAAAATAAAAAAGAAATCGGGAAAAAAGAATGGAAAGGCTTAAAATACTGAAAGTAACGACCAAAAGGACGATCCGGCTGACTTTTCCCTGACACCTGTCGTAAATCCATGTTACAAAGATAGAAGAAAAAGCAACTCCAATATAGACAAAGGGAAGGAGTTTTTCAGATTCTTCCCCAAACTGGCTCAAAAGAAGAGTATCTCCTGCCGCTGCTCCCAAAGTGAAAAATATTCCTATTGTAGTAAAAAAAAGAAAAAGACTTTGAACAAGAGAAAATTCTTCAGTTTTAATTTTAAAAACACGGGTAAAAATTTTTTTTATCGGTTCCAATCCGGTCCTCATTCCATTTTTCAGGATTTAAATATAATCTGGATGAGTCTATTGTCGGCTAATTTCCGTAACGGGTTATCCCGAAAACAGCTTCCGGGTCTCCATAAATATTAGAAGTTGAATCTGTGGTAAATGTCCAGGTTTTATCTGAAGCAAGCATATTGCCGTTTAAATCTTTTGCCTCTTTTACTATTTTTGCGGTGTAAGTTTTTTCCGCTGTGAGGGAAGAAGGGGTAAATGTAAAAATTTTCTTTTCAGAATCAAATGATAAGACGCCAGTGATTAAGTTGCCAAGATTGTCTTTTAGACTAAAAGAAGACTCAATGCTTCCCGAATTCATAGGTTCAGTAAAAGTAAGGATAACCTTGCTTTTGTAAGACACTGTGGTGTTTTCAGCAGGACTCACTGCGACTGCCGGCATACGGTCAACCGTAAAATGAATCAGGGTCTCGCTGGTATTGTCTGAAAAATCTGAAGCAATCGCCTTGACAGTATGGGAAGTTTCAGAAAGACCATCTGTATTGAAAGTAATTTCATAAGGAGGGGCAGAAAGCAAGGCGAAATTATCCGGGCTTTGATCCATAAATAATCTTATTTCTTTTATGCCGCCCGCATCTTCTGCTGAAAGTTTAAAAAGGAGCTGTCCGCTGACATGACTTTCTTCTGAGGGCGAAAGAAAGGAAATGGCAGGAGGGCTTCTGTCTATTCTCACCGAAATTGCGTGAAACCCTGAAACTCCCAGAGCATCATAGGCTTTTGCCATTAAGGTATGAAGACCTTGGGGAACCAGATCGGAATTCCAGTGGTAGGTATAAGGAGAAACGGAAGTCTCATAAACCAGTGTCTGATCTAAATAATACTCTACTTTTTGAATTGCAATTCCAGAAGAGCTGGATACAACCGATTCTATGATTTTTTCACCTTTCAAAACCGCATTGTCTTGAAGAGACGAAATCTGGACATCGACGGCTACTTCATCCTGTCTCCATGGTTTACAGGTGGTTTTCTGATATGAAAGAGAGTAGATTTTTTGTTCATTGGAGCTGAAAAGAGAGTAATAGTAAGTTTTTCCTCCCTCCAATCCGTTGTCATGAAAAGAAAGAGCATTCCCTTCATAAACAGTCACGCCTTCTTCCGCTTTTTCAGGATATTTTAAATCACTTCTTTGAATTTTGACTCCCGTATAATTCGGGTCATTCGGTTTTTGCCAGTAGAGGGTTGCGGCTTCAATTTTTTTCAGCGCCGCAAAGCTCAGGGGAAGTGAGGGGGCTGTTAAAAGAATATTTAAAGAGCTTTTAGCAGTAGTAATGCCCTGTTTGTTTAAAATAAAAGCTGTGTAGTAATATCTTTTGCCTGCAGTCAGTCCCTGATCCTGAAATTGCTGGCTGGTTCCGGAGTAAATCAGGAGACCGTCTTTTAAGTCAAGGGGATGGGAAAAAGAATTTCTTAGGATTTTAACTTCCTGAAAATCTCTGCTGGATGGGTTTTGCCAAGACAGCTCGACTGCGCTGGATGAAAGTATCGATATTGTCAGTTTAAAATCAGGAGCGCTTAAATCTTCATCAGTAGGCAAAGTTCTTTCTTTTTTACAAGAAAGAAGAAAAAGTGTCAAAACAAAAAAATAGAAAATCTTTTTTATTTGCATTATAATAAAAATAAACCCTTTTTAATGATTTTTGAAAAAAATATTATTTTTCTAAATTGTAAAACGGAGAAGCACATAAGTGGTGTCTTTATCATCATCGCTTTCTATCGTAGTATCAAAACGAATTCCCTGCGGCTTTGATTCATCGGTAATATAAGAAATATAAAAAAGCCCGAGTCCGGCTCCAAGCGCCTGTCCTGAATCCTGATAAAAATCGGCTAACGATAATCCTTCTACATCAGCCTGAGATTTATCCTTGATTTTTTTCCTTAAATTTTTAGGAATAACGCCTCTGTTTGAAACCATTAATTCATAGCGGATGCTGGCAAGGGGACCTGAACCTTCAAGGTATTTGATTCTCCATGAAACTTCGATAAAATAGTTCATTTGTTTTGCCATGTCCATGATTTTTTCACGGTTTGCCCTGTCTTTTAAGAAAATATCCACATCTTCGGCCAGTTTTTTGATAGAAACTATTTTAGATAAACTGGCTTTTTCCGAATTTTGAGCAAGCTCAATCAATAAAAATCCAATATAATCCGAGATTTTTGTTTTTCCAAGATAGGTGATCATTAAATCAGAAATTTGAGTAATAATTTTATCTCTCTCTTCCTGATTGTTGGTAATCAGAAAAAACAAAAACCATTCTTTTAATGAAATATGCTGGACAAAAGTTTTCATAATGCCTTTTTTTTCATCTTTTTCTTTTATCTCTTTATCTTCATCAATGACTTTAAAGGGTTTTTCAAGAATTTTGTTGATAAGTCCCGCAATAACCTGTTTCCGGCTGTTGAAAAATTCCTTGATTTTCGATTCGTTAAAACTCGTTTTATGGGTAATCTTGTGGGTCGGATTTTTCTGGTTATATCTTTCGACCAGTTCTGAACTCAGGAGCACTTCGGTTACATGAGGACGGAATTTGTTGTAAATTATATTATAAAAAATCAGTTTGGTCACATCTTGAAGCATTTCTTTTTTTTCAATCAAGGTAATAGCATAAGTGTAAATTTCTTCAAAATAATTTTGACGGAGAAGGGTTTTTAAAAAAGGAACTTCTAGGGTATTTGATTGAAACCCAAGTTTTTTTCTACCTGTAATCCCTTTGACTGATTTTAAAGGAACCCCCATTTTAGAAAAGTATTCTTCCCCTTCTTCATTGAGACAGATTTGAACCGGCAGTTCAATAATAGGACTTTTATTGATGGACATAAATTATTCCTTTAAATAAGCCTTTTGGTGAGAATATAATAAAATATCAATTTAAAAATTACTATCCTTATAATAAAAAAAGAAAAACAAATCTTACAAGTCTTATTTATCGGAATTTTTATTAAGATTCTTTTTTTGAATTTTATTTGAGTTTGATAGTCCATTAATGATTTTTAAAATCTGTAAAAATCTTCTAATAATATTTATTATTTTCAATAATTTAATTTTATTTTTCATTTATAATGATAAATTTATTTATAATAAAAAATTATATTAATTTTTATCAATATTAGTTTTAAACAATTTATTGGAGGTTCTTATGCTTGACGGTTTATTGATGATCGTGATCGGGGCTTTGGCAGCCATGTCTCTGATTACAAAAAAAATCAAAGATTCTGAAAAAGTGCTCAATGTCCTGATTCCTTTTCAAGGATATATCGGATTTGGGGCGTTTGTCTGGGGTGTCTGGGGAATTATCCGGGCTGTTTTATGGACCAGTTTGATTGCAACCTGGCCGATCTGGTGGATCACTTTTCTGGCTATGGCGGTTGTGGAAACAGTGCTTGGTTTTATGCTGGGATTTGGATTGATTTCAAAATGGGTTCTGAGTAAGAATGAAGAAGCAAAAAAGAAAGGTGAAGAAATTTTGAAAAAACTTTCTACTTATCAGGTATTGTTCGGACTGATCGGAATCGGAGTCGGAATCTGGCTCATTGTCTATACTATCGTATTCTACAGAATATAAATTTTCAAAAAGCTGTCATTAAAAACGACGGCTTTTTATCCTTGCTGCATTAAACTCAATTCTTCTCATCTTTTTTTTAAACTTAAAGTATTTTTCATAATTTTTTAATAAATTTTATAATCATATTTTACTCAGGAGCGACAATGACAAAAATTCTGCCTGCAGAATGGGAAGAACAAAGCGGGGTTGTGCTTGCATGGCCGCATGAAGCGACAGACTGGAAAGAGATTCTTGAAGATGCGCAAAAGGTCTTTGCAGAAATTATAAAAAATATTTTGATTTATGAAAAAGTATGGCTTGCAACGCCGGATAAAGAAAAAACGGAAAAAGAATTGAAAGCTTTCGGAATTGTTTCAAAAAGACTTTTTATTTACGAAATGCCTACAAATGATACCTGGGCAAGAGATTTCGGTCCTATCAGCGTTTATTATCCGAATAATAAACCGGTGCTTCTGGATTTCGGATTTAACGGCTGGGGATTAAAATTTGCTTCCAACTATGATAATCAAATTAGTAAAAATCTTTACTGGCAGAAAGCTTTCTGGCCGGCTGCACTTAAGACTGCCGGGATGATTTTGGAAGGCGGAAGTATTGAAAGCGATGGAGAGGGGACTCTTTTGACTACTTCTGAGTGTCTTTTGTCTCCTAATCGAAATCCTCATCTTTCAAAAAAGAAAATAGAGAAGAAATTAAAAAAATTTTTGGGTGGACAGAGAATCCTCTGGCTGGATCATGGATATCTTGCGGGCGATGATACGGATTCGCATATTGATACGCTTGCGCGTCTGGCTCCGAATCAAGTGATTCTTTATGTGAGCTGTGAGGATCAAAATGATGAGCATTACGAAGAGCTGAAAAAAATGGAAAAACAGCTTAAGGGGTTCCGTACAATGAATGGTGAGCCATATACTCTTTATCCTCTGCCTTTTCCAAAACCTTTTTATGATCAGGATAAGAACAGGCTGCCGGCTACCTATGCCAATTTTTTAATTATTAATCAGGCTGTTCTTCTTCCTGTGTATCAGGATGAAGAAAATGATATGAAAGCTCTTGCTATCCTTCAGAAAGCTTTTCCAGACAGGAAAATTATTCCGATAGACTGCAGGACGCTGATTGAGCAGCATGGCTCGCTTCATTGCGTGACAATGCAGGTTCCAAAAGGGATTTCAGGATGAATCAAACTATCAAGATAGCCTTGATTCAGCAAAGCTGCAGCGCGGATAGAAATGAAAATCAGGCGAAGAGTATTTTAAAGATAAAAGAAGCTTCAAAAAATGGAGCGAAACTGGTTGTTTTGCAGGAGCTTCATTCCAGTCTTTATTTCTGTCAGAGCGAAGACACCAAAAAATTTGATCTGGGAGAAACAATTCCGGGACCTTCAACAGAGCTTTTTGGTAAAGTTGCAAAAGAAATGGGAGTGGTTCTGGTTTTATCTCTTTTTGAGAAAAGGGCAAAGGGGCTTTATCATAATACGGCGGCAGTAATTGAAAACGACGGCTCTCTTGCGGGAATTTATAGAAAGATGCATATTCCGGATGATCCCGGATTTTATGAAAAATTTTATTTTACTCCGGGGGATATTGGATTCAAACCGGTTCAAACCAGTCTCGGCAAGCTGGGAGTGCTGGTGTGTTGGGATCAGTGGTATCCTGAAGCGGCCAGGATTATGGCTTTGAAAGGAGCTGAACTCTTGATTTATCCTACAGCAATCGGCTGGGATCCAAAAGACAGTATGGACGAAAAAAAACGCCAGCTGGAAGCCTGGATTACGATTCAGCGTTCTCATGCAATAGCGAATGGAATACCTTTACTTGCTGTGAATCGGGTGGGATTGGAATCTGATGATTCAGGCTCAGAAATTCTTTTTTGGGGAAACAGTTTTGCGGCAGGAGCTCAGGGAGAGTTTCTGGCGCAGGCAGCTCATCAGGAAGAAACAGTTTTATATGCGGATCTCAATCTGGAAAGAACAGAAGAGGTCAGGAGAATCTGGCCTTTTTTACGGGATAGAAGGATCGACTTTTATCAAGATGTTGCGAACCGTTATCTTGAGCGCTGATGGGGACTCTTTTTCTTGCGGCGACATTTTTTGAGGCTAGAGCGCTTCTTGTTCAAAATGATTTTATTAAGCTCAAAAGAAACCTGTTTAAACGAGGAAATGATTTTCTTTTCATTACTGGAATAGGAAAATCGAATGTGATTAAAAGCCTGGAAATTTTTGAAGAGATGGTGCCTGAAAAAATTGTCAATTTCGGGATAGCGGGAGCGGTCTCGCCGCTTGAAATCGGTTCTTCTTTTATTCCTCAGCAGGTTTTAAGCGAGTTGATGTTGCAAAGTAACATCATTTTAAAAGAAAATGTTTTAATTACAGTAGAATTGCCAGTCTCTGATTTTTCCGATTTTAGAAGGGAAAAAAGGCTTTCTGATTTTCAAGATGCGATTTTTGCAGTAGATATGGAAGCTTATTGGATCTCTTGCTATTCCGAAATGTTCTATGATTTGCACCCTGTTTTTCTGAAAATTATTTCAGATTACGGATCAATTGATTTTCAATCTCAATTTTCAAACCGTAAGGAAATCCTTCTGAAAAATCTTTCCGAGTTGTTATTCTGCAACATCTAAATGTTGTTATTTCGCAATAAAAAGATTTTTAAAATTTTGTAATTTTTATTAATTAGTTGTTATTCAATGTTTATTAATGTATATTTTTTTAGGCATGGTTTCTGATAACTGTTTTATGAGGACAATTATTATGCTCAGGGAGGCAGAACATGGAAGACTTGAAAAGTTTTCTGAAAAAGGCTCATTCGTTTTCATTACTCACTGAAGAAAAAGAAAAAGAAATAGGACAGCTTACCAGAAAAGGGAATCTGAAAGCCAGAGAAGAATTGATTAATACTCATCTTCGAATGGTAACCCCTATCGCCAAAAGATTTCTAAGATATAATATCATGTCTTTGGAAGACCTGATTCAGGAAGGGATTCTTGGTTTAGTGACAGCCGCGGATAAATTTGATCCGTCGAAAAATGTCCGTTTTGCAAGTTATGCGAAAATGTGGATCGTGGAGTTTGTGAAAAGAAAATTCTACAAAGAGTGCTATATTGTCAAGACTCCCTTCCGGGTCATCAAGAAGTCTTTTCAGGGAATCAAGGATCTTGAAGCTTCGGAAAAGAAGAAAGGAGAGAACAAGGCGATTATCAATATTCTGAAAAAACCATTTTATCTGGACGACAGTTTAAAAGGCGGAGAATATAAAAACGAACAGGAATATTCACTGATTGACAGTTTGAGTGATACAAGGGAAACGGCGGAAGAAAAAATGGAAAAAAAAGACTTAAGAGATTTTTTTAATCATAAAATAGTTCAGTATTTAAATGATAAGGAAAATGCGATTCTTTTTAACCGTTATTTGACCCCGGAATATAGAATGACCTATAAAAAAATAGGGAAAAAAATGAATTTGAGCGCTGAAACAGTACGGAATATCGAAAAAAATTCAATCTGTAAATTAAGAAAAAAATTGGAAAACGAGTTGAGTTATATCTAAATTTCTCGATACTTTACAGTATGAAAATAAAATATTTTTTTGTTTCAATCTTTTTGGCAGGCTGTTTCGGCAGCTTGTCTTATTCTAATCTGGAAGATTATACCTCTGTGCCTCTTCGAAGAAAAATTGTGTATGCTGAAGAATTTTACGCTTTATTCCGGGAAAATATGCATAGGGGGACAGAAAATTTGAACGCTAATATCTATTGGCTCCAATATGCATTGAAATCCCCTTTTTTACCTCCTGTTCAAGCGCTGGCTAAAATAGAAACTCCAAAACAATGGGATAAATATAAAAAACTGTTTTATTTTCAGGTCAATTATCTGATTATGGAAACTTATCTCAGACTGGGCGAGCGGTATGAAAAGAATAATATTTATTTTTTTAATTATGAATTTGCCAAAGAAATCAAGGAAGGGCTTCAAATTGCCAAAATTTATTACCAGAGAGCGAATCATTACTGGAAAGAAACCTTGAATTTATCGAAAATTTGCTGGGATTTGAAAGATATGGAACTTCTTTCTTTGGATGGGCAGACGGATAAATGGGAAGACCGTGTTTACCGGATTACAGCTGGAAATATTGAAATGAATTATTCGAAAGAGATTGATAAGAGATTGAAAGAAATTGATTATAAAATAAACATGATTGACAAAGGAGAATATAAAAAATGATTGATTTTTCTGAAATCGGGCTGATAAAAATCCTAGCAGATTTTGTGATTGTTTTTACCGCTTTCATGGCGGTTTCAGATCTTTACACTTATATCAAAGAGCAGAAAAAAGGACTCTGGGCAATTGTTTTTGCTTCTCTTTTTGTTTTAAGCTTTGTAGTGTCAGTTATTACGGGATATATCGGATATGACCGTTATTCTTTGATTCTCTCGTTAATTTTCCTTATTACTCTTTTTATCGGTGTGAAACTCAAAAAGACCATGATTATTTTCTGGGCAGTTGTTTTTGCCTCAGGTATTACGCTTCTTTTGACCTTTTATCATTTTCTGGTATTAGGCGGAGAAGGAAAAGTGTTGGCAAAAATTCAAGTTGAAAAAATCGAGGGAGACTTAATTCAGGGAAAAGTCTTTTATAAAGATGAGACCAATTTGTTTAAAATCAAAGGGCAGATGTTTGGAGCAGAAGCTTATCAGACTGTTTTCAAGCCTTATTTTATTTTACTTTCCGGCGGAAAGGAACGCTATATTCTGACCAGCCTTTTTGGTGAAATATTTATTGATGATGAAACCGGAAAAACTTATTACTACCCTTTAAAAGACAGTTTGATTTCCAAAAGAGATTTCTGGAGAAACCTTGAGAAAAAGAATCTTATTCTTCCAGGGGTGGAAGGGATTCAAAGACTTCAAGTCTCAGTCTATCCAAAACAGGGGAAAACTTATTATCTGCGGTCTTCTTCTCAAGGGCTGATTCTTTCTGAAGTGGAGAAATAAAGAAAAATCTTTGTGTTTTGAGATAAGCTTTTTTATGAATAATTTTTATATACTGAAATGAATTTAATTTGCAAAAAAATTGACCGTTTATATTATTCTCATTGTCATTCCCGCGAAGGCGGGAATCTATTGAAAATAAAATAATTAAATTGTAGATTCCGGTCTTTTTCAAGCAGAAACCGGAATGACAGGCGGTTATTCTATAATCAGTTTCACTATAACTGAAAATTTAAACAACGGAAAGATGAAAATAAATACTATGGATAAAAAGGTTTTTTTAGGATTAGGCTCTAATTCGGGAAAAAAGATTGAAAATATTGATAAAGCGTGTTTATTATTAGGAAATTTTTTTAAAGTGGAAAGTAAATCATCTTATTATCAGACGGAGCCGATCGGGATGACTGAACAAGATAGTTTTATCAATATGGTTCTTTCAGGAACGACAGATCAAGAACCCTTTCTTTTATTAAAGTCTTTAAAAAAACTTGAAGTTGAAATGGGGAGAAAGGAAACTTACCGATGGGGACCGAGAATGATTGACCTTGACATTCTTTTTTACTCTTCGATGAATTTTTCAGATAAAATCCTTACTCTGCCTCATCCTGAAGTATTAAACCGCCGTTTTGTTCTGGAACCTCTTTTTGAAATTGCGGGCAATCTTCAAATTGGAGAAAAAAAAAGCCTTTTTTACTATTTAAACCATACACTGGAGCAAGCGTGTGAAAAAATATCATAAAATCCTTTTTCTCTTGATTCTGATCGGAAATTTTTCTTTTGGTCTGGATTTGAATGACTTTTCTGAAAATAAAAAAATCTATCTCAAAGATATCATGATTATAGGGAATGAAAGAATGACCCAGGATGAGATTCTGGAAATGATCAAACTGGAAAAAGACAACAGTTTTTTTGTATTTGAGATTTCTTCCGGTCTGGCTACTCTTGTTTCGTCAGGTTTTTTTGAGGATATCAATTACAATATATTAGATGAAGGGAGTTCTGACTATACTCTGGCGGTTTATGTCAAAGAAAATCCTCCCTTAGTATCCCTTAAGGTTTTAGACAGTAAAATGCTCGATCTGAGTGTTTTCAAGAAAAAACTTGAAGCGAATGGAATTCAGACCGGTCTGGTTTTCAGTACAGAAGCTTTAGATAAGGCAATTGAGCAGTTTAATATTTTTAATCAAAATTATGGAATTTTTCTTTATAATATTACTTATCGAATCGTAACTCAGGAAGAAATCCAGACAGAAGCAGGCAATTTTCTTTTCGATGAGCAGGAAAAGATGCAGGAAGGATATCATATTATCGTTTATATCAAAGAGATATCCCGTCTTTTTATCAGCGAAATCAGAATGATGGATACAAAAATCGCCTATGATGAAATTTTAAACTACATTAAACTCCGTCCGGGCATGCTGATTAAAAATGACGAGGAACTTTTTTTTCGTTTTAAAAGGCTGAAAAAAATGGGGTTTTATGATGATATTTATTTTAAACTCCTTCAAGACAAAATTGCGTACAAGGTTATTATTTACGCAAAAGAAATTCCGCTTTCTGAAATCAGCACAACTTTAACGGCTCCTTCCAATATAGGACTGGTTACTTCTGTAGAGTATTTTAATATTGGTCTGATGCATACTCTCCAGCGCTTCCGCATGGGGGCAGGGTGGCAGATTAATCTCGGCACGCCTGTATTTGTTTTGGAATACACGCATCCTTATTTCTGGAAAGGACTTTTTGTTGACCTGACTTTTTCAAAAAATGATCAGATTGATGTCTTCAAAGATAATGAGAATATTAAAAAACTGACTAATAACTACGATGTCCGCTTGACTACCGGGGTGAATGTTTACGGCAATTTCTTTTCTTATGTATTTCATAAGGAAAGATATGCAATTGTAGGGGCGATCGATAAAAGCAATAGCCGGATTTATGAATACAACGGGTTAAGCTATCCTAAAACAAAAGATTTTTACCATTCTTCGGGCTTAAAGCTTCTTTACGACAATCTGGATGACAATTTTTTTGCTACGCAGGGAGCAAAAGTATTTCTGGAATATGAAGTGTTCTGGCAGGAAATGATGGCGCACAAGTTTAGTTTTTCAGGTGAAATTTATATTCCTATCCCCTTATTTAATCTTATTTCAACCGTGAATAACCGAACCAGTTTTCTTGTTACCAAAAAAGGGGACAGTCAAACTACTTTAACCCTCGATACCCGAACCCGAACCGATGTTCAGGAAATTCAGCAGTTGACCAACCAGCAGATTAAGTTTACGACTTATATTTCCCCTGAGCTTCGTTTCCCTCTTCCGCCTATTAAAGGAATTGTTACAGACCTTTCCTTTATTCTTTTTGCCGAAGCGGGGGGGGCGTGGGCCGATGTTGATTTAATCAAACCTGAGGAAGTGAAATACGGGTTTGGAATCGGGTTCAGGCTTTCTCCGAAAAGACACTACAGCTCTTTTCTTTTCCAGTTTCCGGCAGGGCTTTATCTGGGGTACCGGGTTGGGGATAAAAAGCTGACTTCCCCTACTTTGATTTCTCATAGGGATGAGTTTTATTATATCAATTTAACCGCATCTTTTTAAAAAAAAATAAAAATGAGATAATGGTTAAAATCTGCTGAAGGTGTTTTGTTCTTGTTTTATTTTACTTATTGCTCATCGAAATGACCGAAAATGTGAGCCTTGCAGCCGACGGGCAGTTTGGAAAAGCGGGGCTGGAGTGGAGAACTGGGCAGGATTTAAGAGAAAGTAAACAGTATAAAGGGGTTTATATTCTTGAAGGTCAGGATATTGCTCAGGCGCAAGTTTATAAAGAAAAAATAAAGAAAATCATCGGGAAAGACGATGAAAAAAGCATTCTCCTTTATATGGCAGCGATTCATTCAATGTCTGGTAAAAAAGAAAACGCCCAGATGGAGGATTCGGATGCTTTCTTTAAAAAGCTGGAATCGGGCGAGCTGAGTCCTAAAGAAATTTTGACATCGCTTATAATGTATGAAGTACTTCAAAAAAACAACAAGGAAGTGGGAAATAGTTATGAAACAAAGCTTCAAACTAATTCAGGAATCTTTTTTGAAGACGGTGCACAGAAGAACTTTGAAGGAGACTTGTTTCTTAGATACAAAAGCAACGGAGATGCTGTCACCAATGATATAGAAAGACTTGTAAAATTAGCAGATGAACCGGGACATGACAACCCTGCCAAAAGAGCATTAGACGGGGTAGAAATGCTCGTAGGTATGGGGCTTGGTTCTCTTGCAACAAAGTTCTTTTTAAAACCGCTTACCAGTGAATTGGGTAAGGTTGGCGCTGAAATTCTGGAAACATTTTTTTCAAAAACAGCGAAAAATATAAAGAGCGAGAATCTTTTTAAGTTTGGTAATAATGATTTAGTCTTAGGTTTAAATCAAGATGGTATGTTGAGAAAATTTAAAGAATATGGCGGAAAAGGATATGGAAATTTTAAATCTGAATACGAATATTTTAGTGGACAAATAGATGATGCAATGACACAGGCTGAAAAAATAAGATTTAATTTAGAAAAAATCGATTTAAGTAAAATAAATAAATCAAGTGGTAAATTAAATTCATTTAAAGAGCCAGTTAATGGACATACAAATTATGAGTTGTATCAAATAATGACGAATAAAGCATATTTTAATAAAACAATATTTTATAAAAATAATAAAGTATATTCGTCGTTAAAAGTAATAGATCAAATACAAGGATTTTAATATGAATGGTTATTTAAATGAAACAGATTTATCTTTTCCAATTAACATTTGGAATAAATTTTTATATTATGACACAAATGAAATAAAAATTGATGTTTTTTATAATTCTAATGGTTATCCAAAATATATTCATAATGAATTTGGAGCAGAAGATGTAAATAAATTTAGAATAAACTTAATAGAGGAGATAAAAAAGAAAAATAACACAAAAGATATATGGAGGCTATCTTCAGATGCTTTCGCGATTATTCATGATTTGAATAATTGTGAGGATTTTGATTTTGAATATAAAGGAATAAAACAAAAAATATTAAAAAAAATGATATTGATAAAAACTTTTATAGGGTCAAAATAGAAAATAAAATTAGAAGTCAGGAAAATATCTGACATAATTGTCGTACCGATTAGAAATTTTCAAAAATCGCCGAAATAAAATTTCCGCTTCCCCCCGCAGGACGCGGGGTTTCTTCGTCCGACTTGATTTCACGGATGAAATCACGGAGGACTCCCCCCTTGTCCTTAAAGACT
>MIAO01000085.1 GCA_001829155.1 Spirochaetes bacterium GWB1_36_13
GAAAAAAACATCCGAAGACTGACAGAAAAATATGGAGTGAAAGAAGAGCTTTTGAATGAAGGGATTAAAAAAGGAAAAATAGAAGGAAAAATAGAAGGAAAGATAGAAGGAAAGATAGAGACGGCAAAAAATATGCTGAAAGACGGTTTTTCCATGATTCAAATTGAGAAATATACAGGTCTTGATATTGAAGAAATTAAACAGATTTTTTTAAACGAAAGACAAAAATCAAATTAAAATTCTTGTAAAAGAAATACAATTAAAATTATGGCTTAATTTTTTTTAACAAATTATTAAGTCCATTAAACAACACATCAAAACTTTCCCTCCTTTTTTTCCGCAAGGAAAAAACCAGAGGGGCAGCAAACCAACCCATCAAAAACAGAACGCAAAGCGGTTGCCTATAAATACTTGAAAAGTCCAGAAGATCTTCCTGGACTTTTTATCAGTGATTATTTTATTTGAAAAACACTTCCGTCTTTATCAGAAGATATTCCCTGAACGATTGATCTTGCGCTTTCTTTTCCGGCATCTTGGTCATAAAAAAGGATTTCATAAGTGTTGCTTTTGTAAAGTTCCAGAACCAGTGTTTTTCCCGGCTGGACTTCATAGATTTTTTCAGATAGGGTTCTTTGGTCTTTGGTTATGATATATTTGGTATGCCCTGTATCCTGATTTTTGATGCTGACAGAAAATACATTGCTTTTCATGCTTTCTTTTTCTTCTTTTTCAAAAGCTTCATCCTGCTCTTTCTGGAATTGAGCGTTAGCTTCTTCCCTTGCTTTATTCGGATCGTCAAAAAGCGGGATCAATTTTTGGTATAAAGACGCGCTGCCTTTGCTTTCGCAAATAATTTTCCCTTCATTGAGAATAACTATCTCGCCATTTGCTTCAGCAAAAACTTTTACGGTAAACTCATGCTGTCCTTCTCCAAGCCCGACCAGAACTTTCATAAAAGCAGCGGTAAAACTGCCGTTGGGGTTGGTTCTTCTGGGGTCAGAAAAAATTTCAATATTGTTCCCCATCAGATTGATCATTTTATAGCTGTGTTCTGCCGCTATTGCGCCGTCTTTTTCCAGAACTGTGGTAAAGGTCACTTTATCAAAGGTCAATCCTTTTTCTGTCACATAGTCATTTCCCGTTGTAAAGAGAGTCAGCAGGTCTCCGTCTTTGATCTGAGCTGTCTGCCCCTTGTCAAAATAAGTCGGTTCCTTGTTGAGATCGACTCCGTCCCATACCAGAAAGGCGAGAGGAGTGGGCGTTCCTTTAGCGTTTTTTGTGTTTGACATGATAGTCTCCTTTTCTTTTTTGATTGTGCCGCTATTCAGTTTGTCATCCTGTTTCTGGCTTTCATTTTTACTACAGCCGAAAACAGTCATCAGGATAAATAAGCATGCATAAAGCAGATATTTTCCCATCGAGATCTCCTTGTAAAAATAATTAATAATAAGATAATGCTTTTAAATTCTATTTCAGAAATATTTTATAAAATATTTATATTATATAAAGTCTAAAAACTGACATTAAAGCAACCTCTATTTTTTTTCGATTTTTATTTCTTTAACCCTGCACGAGGCTCTTTTTCCCCGTCCGACTTGATTTCACGGATGAAATTACGGAGGACTCCCCTCCTTGTTCTTAAAGACTTAAGGATAATGGGGTTAGGGGGTTTGGATTTAAAACCGCAGACAAAATCTGCAAGAGGGAATATTCGAGTTAAACCGGATACAAACCTTTACAACACTTTTTCAGGTTTATTGACAAAATATCTCATATTTTTCTGATTATTTATTGTTTCAAAATAGACTTAATATATTTTAAAAAAGAAAAGATTGAGAATAAAAAAAGTATAACTCTTATATATTCAATTGTTATTAGAGTAAGATTGATTGTTGTTCTCTACGATTCCTTTGTTCTAAAAAAAATTTTATATTTTTTTTTAAATAAATTTGCTTCTTTTTAAAAAATGATTATATTTAATTCATATAGGGATAGTATGAATTAAATAAAAAAAGGAGCTTGAGATGAAAATTGCAGATAATATTACCGCTTTAATCGGGAATACTCCCATGGTTCGTATTAATAAGATGAATGAAGGGAAAGCGCTTGTGGCTGCTAAGCTTGAATTTTTTAATCCTATGGCCAGTATTAAAGATAGAATCGCATTTTCCATGATTGAAGATGCTGAAAAAAGAGGGATTTTAAAAAAAGACTCTGTCATTATTGAGCCCACCAGCGGCAATACTGGAATCGGTCTTTCCTATATAGCGGCGGTAAAGGGATACCGCGTTATTTTAACGATGCCGGATACCATGAGCATAGAGCGGAGAAAACTCCTTGCAGCGTTTGGAGCAGAACTGGTTTTAACAGAAGGCGCCAAGGGAATGAAAGGGGCAATTGAGAAAGCCGAAGAACTCTCCAAAAACATTCCGAATGCATTTGTTCCCCAGCAGTTTGAAAACAGGGCAAACCCTGAAATCCACCGGAAAACAACTGCCGAGGAAATCTGGAGAGACACAGACGGTAAGGTGGATATCTTTGTGGCAGGAGTCGGAACAGGAGGGACTTTGACTGGGGTAGCACAGTCTCTCAAAGAAAAAAAGCCTTCTATCAGAATTGTTGCGGTGGAACCCGAACTTTCACCCGTCATTTCAGGGGGCTCTCCGGCTCCCCACAAGATACAGGGAATTGGGGCGGGGTTTATTCCTGCGATATTAAAAACAGAATTGATTGATGAAATCATTAAAGTAAAAGATAGCGATGCAGGAGATACTGCGAGAAAGACAGCGAAAGAAGAAGGTGTTTTGATTGGCATATCGGGGGGAGCGGCTTTATGGGCTGCTCTTGAGCTTTCGAAACGGGAAGAAAACAAGGATAAGGTAATCGTTGTGATTATTCCGGATACCGGGGAAAGATACCTTTCTACCTGGCTTTATGAAAACCAATAGGTTTTTTGGAGGGAAACATGAAAACAATTTATCTTGACCATAATGCGACAACGCCCATGGACAAAAGGGTTTTGGATTTTATTTATCCTTATCTGACGGATGAATTTTATAATCCGTCTAGTATTCACCTTCCGGGGCAGCAGGTAAGGGAAGAGATTGAAAAAAGCAGGAAAAAAATTCTGGAGCTTCTGGAAGGGGAGAATTATAACCTGTATTTTACTTCAGGAGGAACCGAGGCAGATAATTTTGCAATTCAGGGAGCCGCCTACGGAAATCAGAAAAAGGGGCGGCATATTATCTGCTCATCCATTGAGCACCATGCTGTGATTGATACTTGCAAGGCGCTTGAAAAAGACGGGTTTGAAGTCACTTATCTTTCTACGGGAAGCGACGGAGTGGTGAATCTGGATGACTTAAAGCAGTCTATCCGAAAAGATACGATTCTGGTGACAGTGATGCATGCGAACAATGAAACAGGGGTGATTCAGCCGGTTGAGGAAATAGCGCGCTTCTGCCGGGAAAAAGGGATCATTTTTCATACCGACGCGGTTCAGACAGCGGGAAAAATTCCTTTGTCGCTCAAAAAAATCGGGGCTGATCTGGTGGTGATTTCATCCCACAAGTTTTACGGTCCGAAAGCGGCAGGCGCGCTTTTAGTGAGAAAAGGCACAAGGATATTTCCTTTATTTCACGGGGGGAGCCAGGAAAAGAATTTAAGACCGGGTACTGAAAACACTCCCGGAATCATTGGAATGGCAAGGGCTTTGGAAATTGCAGTTTCTGAAATGGAAACGGAAGGAATAAGGCAGAAAGAACTCAGGGATCGTCTGGAAGAAGGAATTTTAAATCTGATTCCAGATGTCCAAGTGAATGGAAGCCGTGAGAAAAGAGTGCCGGGAACTTTGAATGTCAGTATTAAGTATGTGGAGGGCGAAGCTCTTTTAATGTACCTTTCAGATGAAGGAATTGCGGCTTCTTCAGGGTCTGCCTGTTCTTCGAGTTCTTTGGAACCTTCCCATGTGCTTCTTTCTATGGGGATTGCCCATGAAATTGCCCACGGTTCAATCCGTTTCAGCTTGGGGAAGATGAATGGGGAAGAAGATGTTGAAGCTGTATTAAAAATTCTTCCTGAGGTAGTGAAAAAATTAAGACGGTTTTCACCGTTTGGAAAAGACAAGGAAGAGTTTGGAGAAAATGTGTATGCTCATACCCATTAAAGGAGGAAACAATGCTTTATAATAAAAAAGTGATGGATTATTTTAGAAACCCTGAAAATCAGGGTAGAATAGAAAATGCAGACGGAATCGGGAAAGTCGGAAATCCGGTCTGCGGGGATGTGATGGTGATTTATCTGAAAATAGATGATGAAACGATCCGTGATGTTAAATTTGAAACTTTCGGATGCGTGGCAGCGATTGCGACTTCTTCTATGGCGGCTGAAATGCTTAAGGGGAAGAAAGTAGAAGAGGCTTTGAAAATTACCAATCAGGCAGTGGAAGAATCGTTGGAGGGCTTGCCTCCTGCTAAAAGACACTGTTCTTTGCTGGCGGAAGAAGGAATTCAGGCGGCTATTCATGACTATCTCAAGAAAAAAGGAGGGTAGGCGGATGGATAAAAACGAGTTTGGACGAAAATGTGAAAAAACCGGAACGGCAGGGGATTTTATCAAAAAAGTGCTAACCCTTTCTCCTGAGGATAATCTTTTGGATGCCCTCAGGCTGATGCATCGTTATTTTTATTCACAGATCCCTGTTTACCGGGGAAAAGTTTTTACAGGACTTTTAACGGAAGGAAGGATTTTAGGATGGATAACAGAAAATCAGCTTGATGGAAAAATTGATTTAAGCCGTGTCAGAATCCATGAGGTGCTTGCTTTCGGGGAAGAAAAAGAAAATTACGGGTTTTTAAAAGAAGAAGCGAGTCTTTTTGAGATCCTTGATTTGTTTAACCGGTTTGAAAAAGAGGGAAAAGTGTTGGAAAGCGTTTTAATCACAAAAAACGGAACCCAGAATGAACAAGTGATCGGGATTATTACCGTATGGGATCTTTTTCTCCTGAAAGAACCGCTTTGTGTTTAAAAAAGAGTATATTTTAAAAACAAGAAAAAAGAAGGTGATCAAATTGAAGTTTTCTACAAAGGCAAGGTATGGTTTGAGAGTTTTAATCATTCTAGGAGTGTATTACAATAAAAAGCTTCTTCAAATTAAAGATATTGCGGAAAGGGAAGACTTGACTGAAAAATATTTAGAACAGATTTTTATCAGTCTGAAAGCGGCGAATTTTGTAAAATCTGTCCGTGGGGCAAAAGGAGGGTATTATCTTTCCAAAAATCCTTCTGAAATTACAATCAGAGAAATAATTGAGAGACTGGAAGGTTCTCTTTTTCCCACGGACTGCGCGGAAAATTCCAGCGTCTGTTCCAGATCGTTTTGTTGTGTGACAACCGATTTATGGAAAGAACTGGGGAATATGATTTACCAGTTTTTAGAAAATAAAACGCTTCGAGATTTAGTAGATGCTTATGAAAACAAAAATCAATTCAATATACAAATTTGAAGGCTTAAGCTTTCTGCTTAACCGCATTCAAATTTGAAAAAGGAGGAAAAATGAGTCAATATCAGTTTGAAACGCTCGCTCTCCATGCAGGGCACAAAGTCGATGAGACAAAATCCAGAGGGGTGCCGCTTCACCGGACTTCTGCCTATCTTTTCAACAGCGCCGAGCATGCGGCCAATCTTTTTGCGCTCAAAGAATTGGGCAATATTTATACCCGTCTGGGAGGTCCTACTCAGGATATCTTGGAACAGCGGCTTGCAGCCCTTGAAGGCGGAATGGCAGCGCTTGCCCTTTCATCCGGAACTTCGGCTATTTTTTACTCGATTATCAATATTTGCGCTCATGGGGATGAGCTGGTGTCCGCAAGTAACCTTTACGGCGGAACTTATACCATGTTTCATGACATTCTTCCCCAGTTTGGAATCAAGGTCAAGTTTGCCGATGTAAACACTCCAGAGGAGTTTGAAAAACTGATTACGGATAAGACAAAGCTCATTTATATTGAAACAATCAGCAATCCGGTGCTGGATGTGGCAGATATTAAGGCATTTTCAAAAATTGCAAAAAAACATGAGCTTCCTCTCATTGTGGATTCTACCTTTACGCCTCCTTCGATCTTAAAACCTCTGGAACACGGGGCTGATATTGTGATCCATTCTCTTACCAAATGGATCGGCGGACATGGGACAGCGCTGGGCGGAATTGTGATTGATTCCGGTAAATTTAACTGGAAAAACCCTAAGTTCAAGCTTTTTAACGAACCGGATACGAGTTATCACGGGCTTCGATATGCGCATGATCTGGGAGATTTAAACCCTCTTGCCTTTATTCTTCGAATGAGACTGGTACCGCTTCGAAACCTCGGCGCTTGTATTTCTCCCGATAATGCGTGGATCGTACTCCAGGGAATAGAGACTCTTTCGCTTCGAATGGAGCGGCACTCTGAAAATGCTGCAAAAGTGGCTGAGTACCTGAAAAAACACCCGAAAGTCAGCTGGGTGAGATACCCTGGTCTGAAAGACGACCCTTCCTATGGGGTGGCTTCCCAATACCTGAAAAACGGTTTCGGGGGAATGGTGGTTTTTGGAAACAAAAAAGGAAAAGAAGGCGGCAAAAACTTTGTCGAGAGCCTGAAACTTTTCTCTCATGTTGCTAATGTAGGTGATGCGAAGAGTTTAGTGATTCACCCTGCCAGCACCACTCATTCCCAGCTTTCCGAAGAAGATCAGGTCAAAGCAGGGTTGAAGCCTGAATTAATCCGTCTTTCGATCGGTATCGAGAATATCAATGATATTCTTGCCGATCTGGAACAGGCTCTGGATAAGGTTTAAGTTGAATGATGAAACGATTTTAATTGATAAAAATTGAAACTTAAACCGTGTTATTCCCCGGCTTGACCGGGGAATCTATTAAGGCTGTTGATTGTTATTTAATTAACACGGACACCGAGCGGAGCCGAGGTGTCACTTCGGCTCCGCTCAGTGACCATACTGCTTTGATTCATAGAAAAACCCTATGAAAGATTGTATGAGAAAATAGAATTACCTTTTCTGATAAACTTACAAATATCAATGATAATAAGTCTTAATTTTCAATAATCGACAGCCTGATTAATCAATACTGTTCTTTCCGCTCTGCCCCCAAAAAACAACTCTTGTTTAGCTTGGAATCTTATTTATACCTGCATTTTAAAAAAAACTGAAAAAACTTGATAAAAAATAGAACAAATTGAATAAATTTTATGTGAAAATTCTATAAGGCGATAAAATGTTTCCAATTGTTTCTAAAAAAAAATACAACGATACCATCTTTGAACTGGAAGTCGAGGCTCCGAAAATTGCCAAAAACGCGCTTCCGGGACAGTTTGCTGTCTTGGTAGCTCATGAGAACGGAGAAAGAGTGCCCTTTACCCTGGCAGACTGCAATAAAGAAAAAGGAACGGTCACTTTTGTGATTCAAGTCCTTGGCAAAACGAGCTCTTATCTTTTGAATGAAAATCTTCAATCAATTCCCCATATTACAGGACCTTTAGGGATTCCTTCCCATATTGACGAGACTAAAAATCATATTGTTTTCATCGGCGGAGGGCTCGGCATCGCACCCCTTCACCCGATCATGAAAGCCTATCATCAAATCGGGAAAAAAAACACCTGTATTGTCGGGTTCAGAAATAAAAATCTGGTCTTCTGGCACGACCGGCTTTCTCAATACGCTTCTAAAATGCTCATCACTACAGATGACGGCTCGATGGGAGAAAAAGGGCTGGTCACCGATGTTTTAGAAAAAGAAATTTCGATTCAAAAACCCGATTTGGTCTATGCCATCGGTCCTTTACCCATGATGAGGGCTGTCAGTGAAAAAACTCAATTTCACGGAATCAAGACCATTGTCAGCCTCAACCCTGTTATGGTGGATGGAATCGGGATGTGCGGCGCCTGCCGGGTCACAATCGGGGGAGTTACCCGTTATGCTTGTATCGAGGGTCCTGAATTTGACGCTTCTCAGGTGGATTTTGACGAACTGATTTTAAGAAGCAGGCAGTTTAAAAAAGAAGAGGACATTTGCCTTCGGGATTATTTAAAAAACGGGATAAAGAAATGAATATTCAAAAAAAAAGAAATCATTTTCCTGACAGGAAAGCAGAAGACAGGGTCAAAGATTTTCAGGAAGTCGGGCTTCCCATTGATTTTGAGCTGGCGCAAAAAGAAGCCGGACGGTGCCTTCAATGTAAACATGCTCCCTGTATCACCGGATGCCCTGTAGAAATTAAAATTCCTGAGTTTATTCTTGAGATTAAAAACGCTCAAATCAAAGAAGCTTATCATATTATCCGGAAAGACCATTTTCTTCCCTCTGTGTGCGGCAGGGTCTGCCCTCAGGAAAAACAGTGTGAAAGACTCTGTGTTTTAGCCAAAACAGGCGAACCGGTAGCAATCGGCAAACTGGAAAAATTTGTCGGGGATGAAGCAATTCAAAAACAATATAACCAGTCGAGTAAAATCAAGACAATTCCCGGTAAAAAAGCGGCTGTGATTGGTTCAGGTCCTGCTTCTTTAGCCTGCGCGGGTGAATTGATTAAAAATAAAATAGCGGTCGATGTTTTCGAAGCGCTTCATAAAATAGGCGGAGTTTTGGTTTACGGGATTCCTGAGTTCCGGCTCCCGAAAAAACTGATTGAAAAAGAAATCGGCGTTTTAAAACAGATGGGAGTTCAGTTTTTCGAAGACTCTGTAGTGGGAAGAACTATTGTTTTAGAAGAACTTCTTTCAGAATATCAGGCTGTTTTTATCGGAGTAGGCGCCGGCACACCTCTTTTTCTGAATATTCCCGGTGAAAAACTGAACAGTGTTTTTTCCGCAAACGAATTTTTGACCCGGATCAATCTGATGAACGCCTATGCTTTCCCCGAATACGACACCCCCATCCCCAACGCTTCCGATGTGATTGTCATCGGCGGAGGAAACACGGCTATGGATGCGGCAAGAAACGCTGTCCGTCTGGGTGCAAAAAAAGTAACAGTTGCCTACCGGAGAACTGAAAATGAACTTCCGGCTCGAAAAGAAGAATATCACCATGCCAAGGAAGAAGGAATCAGTTTCCGGTTTCTGATAAGCCCTCTGGAAATTAAAAGCGATGAATCGGGTAAGGCGCAAAGCGTGGTTTTTCAGAAAATGGAGCTGGGAGCTCCCGATGAGAAGGGAAGACGATCTCCTATTCCGATTCAAGATGAAACAGAACTCATTCAAGCTGATATGGTGATTATCGCAATCGGAACCCAGTCCAACCCTCTTTTGCCCACTATCAGCCCAAAGCTGAAACTCAATTCCAAAGGCTATCTTATGGTGAGCGAAAATCTGGAAACCTCTATCCCGAATGTTTTTGCCGGCGGAGATATTGTCACTGGAGCCGCCACTGTGATTCAGGCTTTAGGAGCAGGAAAGAAAGCGGCAAGACAGATTTTAAAAAAGTTGGAGAAAGAATAGAGACAGGTTGGCAACTTGTTGTTATCTTACCTTTTGGTTCCTGATTTTAATTTGATTTTAGTGTTTTGTTTAAAAAATCCCCTCCCTCTCTGCCTTATGCAAGAGCAAGGGAGAAGAGGGGAGGTGAGTAATGGTTATTTTTTCTTTAACAAAGAGGCTGTTTCCACCAGTTTGATAAACTCGGCGCGGTAGCCTTCTTCATCTTTTCCCTTGGATTGTTTTGCCAGGGTCAGGACATTCTGATAAGATGAAGTTCCTTTAAACTCAGAATCTCTTAAAAGAAGACCAAACTCAATCACGGCAGAAGCAAACTGAAAATTTTCTGAGACTGTTTTACCGATATCGGAATCTTTTACAGGCTGGCTGATTAAGATACTTTTATCCCCGTCCGGTTTTTTGTAGCGGAATTTGATGGTCAGAAGTTCATCGCTGGTCACGGTTTCTTTTTTTTGGTATTTTAAATCATCGATTCCCGGAATCTTTTCATCCGAGCTAGAAGGGATAATTTCATAAAAAGCGGTCACAGTGTGCCCTGATCCAATTTCACCGGCGTCTTTTTTATCATCGTTGAAATCCTCACTTTTGAGCATCCTATTTTCATATCCGATCAGCCGGTATCCTTTCACTTTGGCAGGGTTAAACTCAATCTGGATTTTCACATCTTTGGCAATCGTGAAAAGTGTGCCCCAGATTTCTTTTCCCATCACTTTTTTAGCTTCTAAAACATTGTCTATGTAGGCATAGTTTCCATTTCCCGCATTGGAGAGCTTTTCCATTTTAGAGTCTTTGTAGTTGCCCATTCCGAATCCTAAAACAGTCAGAAAGACGCCTTCCTCCCGTTTCTTCTCAATCAGCCTTTCCATTTCGGCATCGCTGGAAGCCCCGATATTAAAATCTCCATCAGTAGCCAGAATGACACGGTTGTTCCCATTTTTGATAAAATTTTCTTTGGCAATTTTATAAGCCAGCTCAATTCCCTCGCCCCCGGCGGTAGAGCCGCCCGCTTCAAGTTTGTTGAAAGCCTGCATAATCGTTTCTTTCTCATTTCCCGGTGTGGATTTCAAGACCAGTCCGGCAGCGCCTGCATAAACCACAATCGCCACCCTGTCTTCTTTACGGAGGTTTTCCACCAGAATTTCAAGGGTTTTTTTCAGAAGGGGGAGTTTGTTGTAATCGCTCATTGATCCCGATACATCCAGAAGAAACACTAAATTGGAAGGGGGAAGCTTTTCTACCGGCACTTCTTTCCCTTTGAGTCCGATCCGGATCAGATAGTGTTTTTGGTTCCAGGGGCAGATGCCTGATTCCAGATTGACTGAAAAAGGGTGCTCGTCTTTGGGTTGAGGGTAGTCGTATTTAAAATAGTTGACCATTTCTTCAATCCGCACGGCGTCTTTAGGCGGAAGCTGGTGGTTTTCAGTCAGGAACCGTCTCATATTGGCATAAGAAGCTGTGTCCACATCGATGGAGAATGTAGAAAGAGGGTTGTTGATCGGGCTGACAAATTGGTTTTCTGTAATTTTGTCGTAATTTTCTGTATTAAAATCTTTTCCTGTCATCTGGTCTTCGTCTCTGCTTTCTTCTCTTTCAGAAAGCATCATTTCCCCCTGATCCATAGCTTTCGTTTTCATTGATACTTGAGGCATGGATGTGGAAACTTTTGTTTCGACTGTTTCCTGATCCTGACCTTTTGAACCGCAGGAAGAAAAAATCAGCAGAGCAGCGAGTGAAAAAAGTAATAAGTGTTTTTTCATCAATAATACCTCTTTTTATTTTTTTAAAAGCATGGCTTTTTCAACCAGCTGAATAAATTCGGCACGGTATCCTTCATTGTCTTGTCCTTTGGAAGCTTTAGCAAGTTTGATTACATCTTCAAAAGAAGAAGTTCCTTTAAACTCAGAATCTCTTAAAAGAAGACCGAATTCAATGACAGCCGAGACAAACTGAAAGTTTTCAGAAACATTTGTTTTTGAGATATCGCTTTCTTTGATAGACTGGGTCATTAAAATACTGGTGTCTCCGTCCGGTTTTTTATATCTGAATTTGATGGTCAGAAGCTCATCGCTTGCCACGGTTTCTTTTTTCTGGTATTTCAGCTCGTCAATACCTGGAATTTTTTCATCCGATGAGGCAGGAATAATTTCATAGACAGCGGTAACCGTATGCCCTGATCCGATTTCACCGGCGTCTTTTTTATCATCGTTAAAATCCTCGCTTTTGAGCATCCGGTTTTCATATCCGATCAGCCGGTATCCTTTTACTTTAGCGGGGTTGAACTCAATCTGGATTTTCACATCTTTGGCAATCGTGAAAAGTGTGCCCCAGATTTCTACTCCCATCACTTTTTTAGCTTCTAAAATATTGTCTATGTAAGCATAATTTCCATTTCCCGCGTTGGAAAGCTTTTCCATTTTAGAGTCTTTGTAATTTCCCATTCCAAATCCTAAAACAGTCAAAAAGATTCCTTCCTCCCGTTTTTTCTCAATCAGGCGCACCATTTCAGCATCGCTGGAAGCACCGATATTAAAATCTCCGTCGGTAGCCAGGATAATGCGGTTATTTCCTTTTTTGATAAAGTTTTCTTTGGCGATTTTATAAGCCAGTTCGATTCCCTCGCCCCCGGCAGTGGAACCGCCCGCATTGAGTTTGTTGAAAGCGTTCATAATTTTTTCTTTTTCATTTCCTGGAGTCGATTCAAGAACTACTCCGGCAGCGCCCGCATAAACCACAATCGCGACCCGGTCTGTTTTTCTTAAATTGCCTACCAGAATTTCAAGGGTTTTTTTCAGAAGGGGGAGTTTATTGGGATCACTCATAGATCCTGAAACATCTAGAAGAAAAACCAGATTTGAGGAAGGAAGCTGGCTGACTTGAATCTCTTTTCCCTGAAGTCCTATTTTAATCAGATAGTGTTTTTCGTTCCAGGGGCAGACGCCTGATTCCAGATTGACCGAGAAAGGGTCTTTTCCGGTAGGCTGAGGGTAGGTGTATTTAAAATAGTTGACCAGTTCTTCGATTCTTACCGCGTCTTTAGGGGGAAGCATGTTTTGATTGATAAAGCGTCTCATATTCGCATAGGAAGCAGTGTCCACATCAATGGAAAAAGTAGAGAGAGGGTTTTCATGCGGGCTTTGAAACTGGTTTTCAGTGATTTTATCATAAGCTTCCGTGTTGAATTTTGTTTCATCATCCGCTTTAAATTTATCTTTCTCTTTTCTCTCTTGTGATACAGGAGAAAGCGCGATATTATCGGCTGGTTTTCCTGCCGCCATTTCTCTGGAAACTGATTTTGATTTTTTCATCATTTCTGATTTCGGCATAGCCTCGGCTACCTCATCTGATACAGTAGTCACCTGATTAGAAGAGGCTTCTGAGGATTTTCCACTTTTACTTCCGCATCCTGTATAAAGGATTAAAAAAACAATGGAGATAAAAACAAAGAACAACTTTTTCATTGAAAACTCCTTTTGTAAATTGCTTTGTGAATTTAATATAATAATAACAATAATTCATAAAATATCAAATAAATTATTTTTGTTGTTTCAATCCGACATTTAAGATAATGCTTTGGAAATAGTGAAGGTTGAAATGATATCTTTAGATAAAACTGAGAGTATGCCCTTGGTTTGTAATCATTCGCTTTAAAAAAGAGACCCATTTTATAAATAGTCAACCCTAAAAAGTCAAAAAATCCTTTACAGCAAAGAATAAATTATAAAAAAGAAGCGGAAAATTTGCAAGATTTTCTCTCTCTATACCAATAACCCGGTAAAAAATGGAAGTTTTTCTACAAATTCTTTTTTGAACTGTCTTGAAGATTTATTCTGATTTGACTCGAATCATTTTATTTCAAGACTATTCCAGCGGGTTTGAAATCCAAACCC
>MIAO01000086.1 GCA_001829155.1 Spirochaetes bacterium GWB1_36_13
AGTTGGTTTGAAAGAATTTGTTTGATATATTTAGAGAAGAAAAAGCGGAAAATCTTAATCGGCGAATTCCGGCAAATTTAAATCGGTGCTGACAGTATTTTTACTTCCATCATAATTTAATTCTTCAAAAAGTGAACTTTCACAGAAAAAATTTTTTAATGTTTTTATGTATTTTAAATATAAGGCATCTTCTTTATCAGATAATGTAAAATCAAAACTATATATAGAATCTTCAGCTTTAATAATCCAATAAAAAAAAAGAAGAAATCTATAAACAAAACTTTTTAAATAATGTTTTGATCCTTCGGTCCATTTTACTTCTGGAATATTATGCCATTTTTTATCAATAAATCTATTAAGATTCCATAATCTATAATTTAATTCCTCTGCGGCTTTTATTAAAGGTGTTTTACTTTTAGCTAATAATTCTTTGATATTTTTCTTTTGGTTAAAAGTATATTCTTTGTTCATTTTATATTTTAGAGATATTTTTGTGTAAAAATATTTAACAACCCCACCAATAATAAAAAGAAAAACGGTTGTCAAGGAACTAATAATGGCAGCTTGTGTTTGAGGTGGAAGCTCTAAAAACCATGAAATCATTAAAAATTCTCCTATACTTTTCTTAAAAATTAATACAAAAATATTGTTATAGAAAAAGATATTTTAATAAAAAATTACAATATCTCTTATTTTGTAATACCGAGCATCTTTGCTCTCACTTTTCCATTTTTTTCAAAATAAATAATTTTTTCTTTGCTTTCCAGATAGTCAAAAGAACCGATCATTTCAGACATACCGAGAAAAATATTAAAATCTTCCAGCTCGCCGAAGATATGAACCAGGGCTTCGTAGGCTGAGAGCGAATCGTGTTTTTCAAAAAGAGAAATCAGTTTGGTTTCGTTTTTTGACCATTCTTCCTGATAGCTTTTGAATAAAGATTTTGGATCGCCATTCTCTTTTCCATGGCCGCCAATAATTTTTTTTACAGGATAAGAAGATATTTTTTGAATGCTTTCCCTGAAACAGGATTGGGAAGCAAACCGATTTCCGTTTTCTAAAAACTCAATGACAGGATTTGGAGTGATGCCGTCGATTACGGTGTCTCCGCTGATGAGTAATCCTGTTTCGGGGTGGAAAAACACCACGCTTCCACGGGTGTGACCGGGAGTTTCGATAATTTCCAGCTTTGTAGTTGCAAACTTGATAAAAGGGTCTTGATAAAAACTGACTTCTAAAATAGGGTCATACATATCCTTGATATAATCCCAGAAACGGTCAATTCCCAGAAGACCTTTTTCAGGGCAGCCGTGTTGAGTCAGGATGTCTTTGTATCTTAAAGTAAACTCATCGTCATTTCTGTTTTTTCTCTGAATCTTCTCAAAATCGTGGGGGTGAATAAAAATTTCTGCTCCGCTGATTTTTTGAATATCCATGGCAGCGCCGAAATGATCGATATGGCCGTGAGTGAGGAGGATTCTTCTGATGTCTTTTAAAGATTTTCCTTTTTTCTGAAGGGTTTCATCGATCATTTTCAGAGTATTGAGAGATTTCACACCTGGGTCGATGATGGAGAGAGGCTCGTCAAAAATGACGGTAGAATTTGTTTTTTTGATGGGAAGCTTGATGGGGATAGAAATCGTTTCAAACATAAAAACCTCTTGTTATAAAATACTTAAAACAGCCTGAGATAAAACAGAAAGACAAGCGGTTTCAGCGCGTAAAACAGTTTGACTGATTCTGATTTTAAAAGCGTTGTTTTCTTCTAAAAGCTTTATTTCTTTGGGGGAAAGTCCTCCTTCCGGACCTACAATAAAAAGAGCTTTATTTTTCAAACCACAGGTTTTAAATGTATCAGGGCTGTCTGGGTCGGTCATATAAAGGGGGTAGGATTTTGAATCTTCTATCAAGGTTTTAAGCGAAGGATAAATTTTAAGCTCCGGCAGGTAGAAATTGCCTGATTGTTCCAAGGCTTCTTTTAGAATCATCTGAAAACGGTCTTTTTTTTTATCCATGTCCTTGATCTGAGCAATTGAGTTTTCAGCCTGAAAAATAAAAATTTTGGAAGCGCCCAGCTCAACAGATTTTTGAATCACCCATTCGGTCAGGTCTTTTTTTAATACCCCGAAAGCCAGGACAAAATCAGAGAGTTCTTTTTGCTCTTCGATGGAAAATTGAACAACAGAAACAAAGTCTTTTCCTATATTTTCAATTTTATAGGTGCCTTTTTTCCCCTTCCCATCCAGAAGCTGAATCATCTGGTTTTCTTTCAGGCGGAGGACTTTCAGGATTTGAAAAACGGTTTTATCATCTAAAACAAGGGTTTGGGATAAATCAGGAGAGTAAAATGCGTACTGGTTTTTAACTTTCATATCGGTTTTGATTATTGAGATTCCCCGGCAATACTTCAGCTTTGTTCAGCACAAGCGCCGGGGAATGATAAAAAAATTCTTAGTAAAAAATGTTGTAGAAAGCGCCGAGTCCAGGGTAAACCGCGCTTTTTCCGAGTTCTTCCTCGATTCTTAAAAGCTGGTTGTATTTTGCGATCCGGTCGGTTCTGGAAAGGGATCCTGTTTTAATTTGCCCTGCATTCATCGCTACGGAAATATCCGCAATTGTAGTGTCTTCGGTTTCTCCTGAACGGTGGGAGATAACAGCGGTATAACCGTAGAGTTTTGCCAGTTCGATTGCTTCCAAAGTTTCAGTCAGGGTTCCGATCTGATTGACTTTGATCAGGATAGAGTTTGCGGTTTCTTCTTCGATGCCTTTTTGAAGGAGGGCGGTATTGGTGACAAAAAGGTCATCCCCGACCAGCTGGACATTTTTTGTTTCCATAGCTTTGGTCAGTTTTTTCCATCCGTCCCAGTCGTTTTCAGCCATTCCGTCTTCGATAGAAAGAATCGGGTATTTTGAAACCAAGTCAGCATAGAGGGAGATCATCTGGTCGGCGGTTAATTCTTCCTTGGTGGATTTTTTCAGGATGTATTTATTTTTTTCTTTATTGTAAAGCTCGCTGGAAGCTACATCCATAGCAAGATAAAAATCTTCACCCGGTTTATATTTTGCTTTTTCGATTGCTTCGATAATCACCTGAATCGCTTCTTCATTGGATTTCAGATTTGGAGCAAAGCCTCCCTCGTCACCTACTGCGGTAGAATATCCTTTGTTTTTGAGAATGGTTTTCAGGCTGTGGAAAACTTCGGTCATCATTCGAAGCGCTTCTTTAAAAGACTCAGCCGAAATCGGCATGATCATAAATTCTTGAAAATCAACATTGTTATCCGCATGGGCTCCCCCGTTGATAATGTTTGCCATAGGGACAGGAAGCATATGAGCATTCACTCCTCCCAGATATCGGTAAAGAGGCTGTCCGAGAAAAGAAGCCGCCGCTCTGGAAACTGCAAGGGAAACACCAAGAATAGCGTTGGCGCCCAGTTTTGCCTTATTTTCGGTGCCGTCTAATTCAAGCATCAGGCTGTCGATTTCTCTTTGATTGAGAGCGGATAATCCGATTAACTCTTCTGAGATCAGGGTATTGATATTTTCAACCGCTTTCTCAACCCCTTTTCCTGAATATCTTTTATCGTCTTTATCTCTTAATTCAAGCGCTTCATTTTCACCTGTGGATGCTCCGGATGGGACACAAGCTCTTCCGATGGTGCCGTCTTCTAAATAAACATCAACCTCAACAGTCGGGTTTCCTCTGGAATCGAGTATTTCTCTTCCTTTAATCTCTGAAATAAAAGGCATATAAAGCTCCTTTTTTATTATTTTAGCAATAAAAATATAATAATTTCATAAGTTTTTTCCGATTTACTTTAAAATTTTATCTTTTTAAATTAAATTTTTTATCATAACAAGTCAAAAATGGAGTCGAATATGAAAAAAATAACTCTTTTGTTCACGCTTTTCTTTTTATTTTCAGCCTGTTCGAAAATTCAAAATCAGTATGATGAGAAAAACCCTCAGGGATTTACACCTGAAACTCCTTTTAAATATTTTTCAATGACGATAGAGGAACCTGAAAAGGTTTTTGAAATTGACCAGAATTCTTTGATCGGACCGAAGGAAAGGGCAAAATTCAAATCTTATTCCAGAATTTATTTTACAGCCGACGGAACAGAGCCTATCCGGATTGAAAACTACCGTCAGCATAATTTCAACAACCATCTTTACTACGCTTATAAGATTTTGGATATCCGAAAAGACAAAGGAGTGGTTCAAGTTATTGTTACGGAACAGGAGTGGGATGAAAATATCAAAAAACTGATTGTTAAAAATATGATGACAAAATCGTTTGAATCAGAAAAAACCATGACAATTCAGGATATTGTAGCTTCTTATAAGGCAAATCCGGCAGATATGGGGATCTTAAATAAAGTAATCAAAATAAACTTCGTCACAAAAAATACGGATGAAAATAAAAAAACACTCCAGGCAGTAGCTTCAGATAAATCTTTTTTAACAGTCGAAGGGTATGATAAAGCGTTTCCGGAAGTGGATATCAGGCTTTATTTTTTTGACGAAAAAAGAGGAAATGCGGCTATTCTCGGAAACTTTTTTGATAAACCGGTACCTATGATCGCAAAACTCAGTAAAGTGACATCGGAGCGGCTTCATTTTACTTATATTGATTTTGATCCGGATAAGGTAAAGCTTAATTCTGATGGATCAATTGAAATAAAAGAAGAAGCTATGACTACTGGCACTATGTATTCTACTCCTTCGGGAAAAGAGTAATCAAAATTTGATATTGAGTTTCTTTTTATTAAATTTTAAGCCGACTTGGGGCTATAGCTCAGTAGGATAGAGCAGCGGTTTCCTAAACCGCGCGCCGGAGGTTCGATTCCTCTTAGTCCCATTTTTTTATGATTTCAGATATTCATCCGCATGGTAAGAGCTTCTGACAAAAGGACTGCTTTCTACATATTCAAAACCTATTTTCAATGCTTCTTTTTTATAAAAATCAAAAATTTCAGGGTTTATATATTCTTTTACAGGATAATGGGCTTTACTGGGCGCAAGGTATTGACCGATAGAAAGAAACCGGCATCCGTTTTCAAAAAGATCTTTTAAAACTTGAATCACTTCTTTTTCTGTTTCTCCAAGCCCCAGCATGAGACCTGATTTTAATTTAATTTTTTTTGAGTAAGGGAAAGCGGTTTGAAAAATATTTAGGGAACGCTTGTAATCAGAGCCTTTTCTGATTTGATAGAGAGAGGGTACTGTCTCAATATTATGCCCGAGAATATCCGGACTTGACTCTAAAACAATTTTCAAACTTTCAGTATTTCCTTGAAAATCAGGGATTAAAAGTTCAATGGTGGTTAGCGGATTTTTTTTTCTGACAGCCTCGGCCGTTTTTTTAAAATGCAGGGCTCCGCCGTTTTCCAGATCATCGCGCGTGGGGCTTGTGATCACAACATGTCTAAGCTTCATTTTATAAACCGCTTCCGCAACCCTTTCAGGTTCGTCCGGGTCGAGGGAAAGGGGTTTGCCTTTGGTCACATTACAGAAAGAACAGAGCCGGGTGCAGATATTCCCCATAATCAGAAAGGTAGCCTGTTTTTTTGAAAAACATTCGCAGATATTGGGACATCGGGATTCTTCACAGATGGTGTGAAGACTTGATTTTTTTAAGAGTTTTTTCACTTCCCGCAGTTCTTCAATTTTATATTTTTTTTTAAGCCATTCTGGTTTTTTGAGGTTCATCTTAGTAAACAATCCCGATATTGGTATAAACTGCAAAGTTAAATTCATTGTACCAGACAGGCGAGGTGCCGTTGATTTTTTTATGATACATTGAATAAAGAGGAATAACACCCGCCTCGCCTTCTATTGAAAGAACAAAGGGATCCATCCGGTAAAACATCCCAAGAGATACGGGAATGCTGAATCTTCTGAAAAACAGGTAGTCGTACCAGTAACTGCTGTAGGTTACTTTATATTTTGCTTCTGTTTCACGGTATTCAAGACCGGCATAGACAAAAAAGAAAAGGTTTGAATCGGATTCAAAAATCCACTGAGGACCTAAAATCATCCGGAGAGTGGAAGAAATGTCTTTTTCAAACCCCTGTTCATTGGAAAGGTTAAAATCCCGGTATCCGCCTGAGATTCTTAGTCTCATATGCCAGCCGGGTTCTTTGCCGCCTACTGAAAAACCAAAAAAGGGAGTAAAAGTTTTCTTTTTGATCCCCCCTTCGTAATCGAGAAAGTCCTGACTCCCTCCGAAATCTATTGTGATAATTCCGCCGAAAGAGAGAGAAGAAAGAAAAAGAAAGAAAAGAAAAAATAATTTTTTCAATGTTATTTCAGCCTTTCATAAAGAACTTTGCTGACTTTTTCCACATCAGCTTCCAGTTCAACCGGTTTATTGGCGTATTTTGAAACAATATTTTCAAGCTGGGATTCATGGTAGCGGACCTTGAAATCGGCGAATTTAAGTCCGTGAGCCGTAGAAACCACAACCACATCCGAGTTTTTTTCTATTTTTCCCTGATCTGCCAGTTTTTCCATCACTGCCAGAGCAACACCCGTATGCGGGCAGGTAAACATTCCGAAACGGTCGTATTTGGCAGAAGCATTTGCCAATTCTTCTTCACTGGCTTGTTCCACGATACCGTTGAATTTTTTCAGTTCCCGGATTGCCTTATCGCGGCTGACCGGGTCCCCGATCTGAATCGCAGATGCCAAAGTTGTTTTTGCTTTTACCGGTTCAAAAGACTGGAACTGGTTTTGGTAAGACAGATAAAGAGGGTTTGCGTTTTCTGCCTGAGCCAGGATAATGACCGGCATTTTGTCAATCAGTCCCAGTTCTTTCATCATCGTGAGACCGCTGCCCAGCGCCGAAACATTTCCAAGATTTCCGCCCGGAATCACAAAATAATCCGGTACTTTCCATCCAAGCTGTTCTGCTGTTTCGATCCCGACAATTTTCTGTCCTTCTATTCTTAAAGAATTCATTGAATTGGCAAGGTAAATGGAATTATCTTTTGTGACAGCCTGCACAATCTTCATACAACCGTCAAAATCAGTATCCAAAGCTAAAACCAGAGCATGATTGGCAATCGGCTGAACCAGCTGCGCGATCGATATTTTATTTCTGGGAAGAAAAACAATGGTCGGAATACCGGCATAACGCCCGTAGGCTGAAAGAGCCGCAGAAGTATCTCCTGTAGAAGCGCAGGCAACAGCCTTGATTTTCTGTTTTTCTTTATGAATCATCTGATTGACCATAGAGACTAAAACAGTCATTCCCAAGTCTTTAAAAGAACCGGTATGGGTATTGCCGCAGTGCTTGATCCAGATGTTTTTCATTCCCAATTCTTTTGCAGCAGGAGGGATCGGGGTCAGGGGATTGTTCCCTTCACCCAGAGTCACGATATAGTCTTTGTCCATCATGGGGTTGACCCATTCCCGCTTATTCCAGATTCCGGATTGGTCGGAAAAATCAGGATTTGTCTTTCTTTCCTGAAAGAGTTTTTTCCATTCAGAGCCGCTTTTTTGTTTGAGAGAATTCATATCATGAACGACTTCCAGAAGCGAGCCGCATTTTTTACACTGATAAACCACTTCATTGAGAGAATAAGTTTCACAACCTTTTATACATTGAAAATGAGCCTTCATAAAATCTCCTGAAATAACCAGCTAAGCTGTTATAAACTAAAATATTTGAAATTAAAAGATATTCAAAATTCAGCCTTTTTCAAATAAAGAAAAGAGAAAAAAATGACTTTTATCAAAAAAAAATTAAGCTTGATATTCTATTATTTCCAAGGAGAAAAAGTTTGAACAAATACTTATTATTAATATTTAGTAAATTGTTTTTAAACAAAATAAACAGTTGTTTGAAAACTATCAAAACTCTTTTTCCGGGTGAAAAATAAGTTAGGATTTTATTTTTTGAGGCAGTATATTTTATTACAGGAAAGTTGCAACAGAGAAAAAACCTAAACACTATTGAACAAAACCAATTTTTTTAAAATCTTTCTAAAATAATTAGAATTATTCTAAAAAATAGTTAAATTTAAAAAAGCAGATAAATGGGGAGGAATTTATGGATAAGAGGAAGTGTAATCGGGAAACAGAAGTTTACAGCCGTGTGGTTGGTTTCTATAGACCTACTAAACTCTGGAACAAAGGGAAAAAAGAAGAGTTTAGAAAAAGAGTGGAATTTTCTTTATCAAAAAAATCAGAAATAGAAGAACAGCTTGAAGTAATAACAGATGAGACTGAATCAAAAATCTGTTAGTCCTTGTCTTTTCGGTCCGGTTCCATCCCGAAGGCTGGGGCTTTCACTTGGAATCGACCTGATTTTACCCAAAACCTGCTCTTTTGACTGTGTTTACTGTGAGTGCGGGAAAACAACAGAAAAAACTCTAGAAAGAAAGGTTTTTGTTCCGACAGAAAAATTTATCGAAGAATTTGAAGATTACCTTCAAAAAGACTATCTCAAAAATACCCCGGATTTTTTTACTTTTTCAGGAGTAGGAGAACCAACGCTTGCCCTGAATCTGGGAGAAGTGATTCAAATCATTGTTCCTAAAAAATTAAACACAAAACTTGCATTGATTACCAATAGCTCTCTTTTTTTTGATAAAGCTTTGAGACAGGAAATCCTTTTGGTCGATCTGGTTATGCCGTCACTCGATTCTGTGCTGGAGGAGAGTTTTCAGAAAATCAACCGTCCTGAAAAAAGAGTCAATGTTGAGAAAATTATCCAGGGACTCATTGACTTTCGAAAAGAATACCATGGAAAAATTTCACTGGAAGTTTTTATTATTCCTGAAATCAATACAAGTAAAAAAGAATTAGACTTGTTTAAAGAAGCTCTCCTTCAAATCAACCCCGATGAAATTCAGCTTAATTCTTTAGACCGTCCGGGAACAGAAAGCAATGTAGAAAAAGCTTCTTTAGCCTTGCTTGAGCAGATTAAAAATTACTGGAATTTGAAAAACACTACGATCGTCAGCCAGTATCAATACCGCCTTCAAAAAAACGAAACCCTCAATCAGGACGAACTGAAAAATAGAATTCTTTCCTATCTGACCAGAAGACCCGCTTCATTCAATGATTTGAAAGAATCTTTCGGAAATCCTGATTTTTTAATGTCTCTATTAAAAGAAATGATGGAATCAAAGGAAATCAAAACCATTTTAATGGAACGCGGTTTTTTTTATGTTTTATCTGATTTTTCTTAATTAAATTTATACGAAATTCATTAAATTTATACCTTGATTTTATGACCGGGAGCGCAAATGAATATTCAAGAAGTCTTGTCTCAAAAATTTTCTTTTTCCATGGAAGTTTTTCCACCGAAAAAAGAAGGGGATGTTAAGGAACTTTTTCAAGTAATCAAAGATTTAAAAATACTCAATCCTGATTTTATCTCTGTTACCTATGGAGCAGGAGGCTCTACTCAGAGCATGACCCGGGAAATCGCATCGGAAATTAAAAACAAAATCGGTATTGAATCCATGGCGCACCTAACCTGTGTGGGAAACACAAAGGAAGAAATCAGCGCGATTATTAACGACCTCAGAGAATCCAATATTAAAAATATACTGGCTTTAAGGGGAGACCCTCCAGCCGGGATGAAAGAGTTTCAGGTGAAACAAGGCGGATTTGCCTATGCCTCTGAACTGGTTGACTTTATCCGCCAGAATCAGAATCATTTTTCTATTGGAGTGGCGGGATATCCTGAAAAACACCCTGAAGCGGGCAGCCTTGAAAAAGATATTGAAAACCTCAAGAAAAAAATCGATGCGGGAGCTGATTTTATTGTGACCCAGCTTTTTTTTGAAAATGAGGCTTTTAACCGGTTTATGGACAAAATCGAAAAAGCGGGAATCAGAATTCCTGTTTTACCCGGAATTTTTCTGGTTTCAGGCTACAACCAGCTGAAACGGATCACAGAGCTCAGTAATGCGGAAATTCCGAAGAAATTCCATGACAACCTTCTTAAATATCAGGACAAACCGGAAGATTTAAAAAAAATAGGGATTGAGCATGCTCTTATGCAGAGTGAAGATCTGATTAAAAGCAAACGGATCGGAGGGCTCCATTTCTATATCATGAACCGCAAAGACATGATTCTGCCGATTTATGAAGAATTGAAAGGGTTTTTTTAAAGGTGAAAATTTAAAAAATTCAAATCGCTAGTTGTTAGCTAAAGGTCTCTATGAAAAAAGTGCTGCTTTTTTTGGCGGATGGTTTTGAAATGCTTGAAGCCAGTGTTTTTATTGATGTGATCGGATGGAATCTGGTGGACGGGGACAAGAGCACAAAGCTTTTTTCGTGCGGGTTTCAAAAAGAAGTGAAAACCTCTTTTGATCAGAAAGTAATTGCAGATTATTTGATAGATGAAATCAGAGCCGAAGATTTTGACGCGCTGGCAATTCCCGGAGGATTTGAGGAATACGGTTTTTATCAGGATGCCTATGACGAGAGATTTTTAAGCCTGATACGGGAGTTTAAAAAACAGGATAAAATCATTGCTTCGATCTGTGTGGGAGCCTTACCGCTGGGGAAAAGCGGTGTATTGAAAGGGAAAAAAGGCACGACCTACAATCAAAAACCGGTCCGGCAGGAAACCCTGAAAAGTTTCGGGGTGGATGTGATAAACCAGCCGATTGTGGCTGACAGCCGTATGATTACTTCCTGGAATCCTTCTACTGCGATGGAGGTAGCCTTTCTTCTGCTGGAGATGCTGACCTCACGGCAGAATGCGGATTATATCAGGGAGATTATGGGGTTTGGGGAAAAAAATCAATAAAATAATTCTTCTTTTATCTTATTAATCAAATACTTTACTCGAATTATTCTTCTTTCTTATCTGGGTAAATTAAACCAAAAATTGATAAAGGAATCATTCTTTTCTTAAGTTCAAAATCAATTTTTTCAGCGATTTTAGGAAATTTCTAATCGGTGCTGACATACGGAAAAAACAAAAATGATTTTCAAAGCTGTATTTTTTTGAAAAATCTGCGGGCTGGGTTGTTTTAAAATTTGCGTTTTTCAGGGTCGGCTATATAATAGACAACATCCTCAAAAAAAATATTTCTTTCCTTTTTTAAAATTTTATTTTTTTCTGGATTCCATGTATGAAACTTCATAATTAAAAAATATTTCATTGTTTGTGTTTTATCAAAAATTAACTTATTCTAAAAGATAAAATTTTTACTCTCAATAATCTTTTCATTATTTTTTTTGGAGAAGTTTTGTAAAAAGAGAGAGAATAGATGAAAATGAATTATGAATCATTGAAACAAGAAATTTCAGACCTGCTGGATCAAAACCCGTATTTTGTTCTGGCTACCTCTTATCAGGATCATGTAACAGCCAGAATCATGAGTTGTGTACACAAGGAACTCTTTTTTTATTTTCAGACAGACATTGAAATGCTGAAATACTCACAAATAGAAAAAAACCCAAAAGTTGCGCTTTGTATAAAAAATATCCAGATCGAGGGAAAAGCAACTCTTATGGGTCATCCTTCGAAAGATGAAAATGAATTTTTCTGTCAGTTATTTAAAAGACAACATCCTCAATCTTTTGATTTCTATTCCCATCTAAAAAATGAACGCGTCATAGAAGTAGCACCGGAAAAAATCACTCTCTGGAAATACATTGATAATAAAAGTTATCGTGACTATTTGCTGGTAGATCGGAAAGAAGCCTATAGAGAACTTTATGATCCAAAATAGTTTTTCACTCCCTTTGATAAATAGGGTAGAATAAATAAATTTGTATTATTGTTTTTAAAAAAAGGAGCCGGAAAAGAGAAATGAATAAACAAATAGGCATTATCGGAATCGGAAGTATGGGAAAAATGCTTTTAAATGGTCTGATCCGGAAAGAAATCGTACATCAAAAAAAAATCTCTGTCTCTACAAAAACAAAAGAAAAATTGACTCAATTAAAAAAAGAATATCCTGATATCACTGTTTTTGAAAACAATTCAGATGTTGCCAAAAATTCAGACTTGCTTTTTATCTGCGTGAAACCGATGGAAGTTGGTCTGTTGCTGGACGAAATACTTCCAAGCCTCAGTAAAAAAACTCATTTGGTTTCTATTGCCGCCTGTGTCACCATAGGAAATCTGGAAAAAAAAATCAAGGGTAAACTATCAAAAATCGTACCGAGTCTTACCTCAGAAATTTTTGAAGGAATTTCTCTTGTGACCCATAATAATCAAGTCACAAAACAAGAAAAAGATCTTTTAGAAACGATTCTGGAAAAAATCAGCTCTGTGAAAAAAATACAGGAAAAAGATGTTGAAATTGCCGGAGATTTGACAAGCTGTGCTCCCGGATTAATAGCCGCCATTTTTGATGAATTTGTCAAAGCCGCTCTTCCTTTCGCTTCCTTCAGCAAAGAAGAAGCTGCGGAGATGGTGGTTAAAACACTTTACGGCACCTCAAAACTGATTCATGATAGAAAAATGAGTTTTTCAGAAACTCTGGAGAGAGTCGCCACCAAAGGCGGAATCACGGAAGAAGGGGCAAAAGTATTACAAAAGAGACTCCCTGAAGTATTTAAAGAAGTTTTTCAAAAAACACTGGAAAAACACGAAACAGTGAAAGCAAAAATAACAAGTTTGTTTTAATTGGATTTATATTTAATGTATTATTAACAAATAAAAGGACTATTTATGAAAAAAAAAATTTTCATCAGCATTTTTTTATTTCTGTTCAATAGTACTTTTTCTGCGGGAGGCGATATTTTGGAAGAAAATATGGATTGGGAATACTTTTCAAAAAATATGACTTGTAAAATCTCTTCTGATATTAATTATGTGTCAAAACAAAGATATCCTGTTTTTGAAATTCAAATAAAATATACCGGAAACAAGAATATTTCTATCCCCTGGGATGAAAATTTCGGCTATGTTTTATGGGATGGTTATTTTATTTTAACCAGCAGTCTTGGAAAGTCAAAAAATTCCAGCAAAGAACTGAAGATGATCACCAGCAATACCTATTCTGCCAGAAAAATAATTCCATTAAAAAAAGGCTCTGTTCTCAAAACAACCCTCGATTTTACAAAACTACCCGCTTCTTACGCTGTCAATTTATTTCTCAATGGCGGAGATGTTATAAAATTCATTTTGTTTATTCAGATAAAAGATGAAAAAATACAAATAGGAAATTCTTTGGAAATATCTGATAAAAGATGACAATTCATTCCCCGGCTTGACCGTGGAATCTATTAAGAAAGATAATCAATTCAATAGATTGTCCGGTCAAGTCGGACAATAACAAATTTGGTTTGTAAAAATTTGAATTTTACATATATTTAAAATGATAAAAAATTCAGACAAAATAAGAGTTGAATTCGGAAAATATGAGTGGAAAGAATAAATAAAAAGGAGTTTTTTATGAAAAAAGAAGAATTATTTGCTTTAATGACAGCAAATCCAGCCTTTCATCTGGCAACTGTGGAAGAAGACCAGCCGCGCTGCCGGGCAATGTTTCTCTATCGGGCAGACGGGAATGGTATTGTTTTTCACAGCGGGGTTATGAAACCCGTGCATCAGCAGATTATTAAGAATCCGAAAGTGGAGCTTTGCTTCAACGATTTTCAGAAAGGAGTTCAGGTCAGAGTTTCGGGAAACCTTGAAATTGTGAATGACAAATCAATGAAAGACGAAATCTGCGAGCATCCCACCCGGGCTTTTTTAAAAGGCTGGAGAGAATCAGGGACACTGGATGATTTTTACAACAATTTTCAGGTTTATCGGCTGAAAGGCGGAAAAGCGGTGACTTGGACAATGGAAACCAATTTCGCGCCCAAGACGGAAATAAGCCTGTAAAACAATATAAAAAAGCAGGGTTTAAGCCTGTAAAAAATCCGGAGCTCTGGATGGAAATTCGTAACGAAAGACCTGTGAGGTAAAGATGATTTTATACAAAACAATAAAAGATTTTCAGGAAAAAGATCTGGAAGAATTGTTTCTCTCGGTTCAATGGTCTTCGGGTAAATATCCTGAAAAGCTGAAAAAAGCAATGGCAAATTCGGATACAGTGGTATCTGTCTGGGAAGGTGATGTTTTAATCGGATTAATGAACGCTTTGTCGGATAAAATTATGACCGTGTATTTTCATTATCTTCTGGTCAGACCTGAATATCACCATCAGGGCATAGGAAAAGCACTGGTGGAAAAAATGCTTGAAATTTATAAAGACTACGCCAGAAAAGTATTGATTGCCTATGAAAGTGAAACAGGTTTTTATAAAAAATGCGGGTTTGAAGCGCATGACGATAAAAAACCGATGTTTATCACCTATCTGACCACTTGATTAATTTTTTAATTTACCAACGAAGAAATGGAAAAAAAGTTAAATAAAAAAATTCTCAAATACCGACCGATTCAGACCCTGAAAAACGACCTTCTGAAAGACAGGATTATCCATCAGGAGTTTTTTCCGCGGAAAGAACTGAGGGAACTGGTCGCCTGTTACTGGGTGATAAAAAGCAGGGAAGGCTCTTTCTTTTCCATCAATCAGAAACTTTTACCGGATAATTGCGTTGACATTGTTTTTGATCTGAAGAAAAGAAGCTCTTATGTTGCAGGGCTCTGGGACAAAACCAGTGATTTTGTGATTTCAGGAGGGAGGGATTTTGCAGGAATCCGTTTTCTTCCGAAAGCGATCCCTTTTCTTCTGAAAACAAATGCTCTTGAATTGACAAACCGTTGTTCTCTTTACAACGGTTTTGAAACAGCCTCTGTCTGTCCGAATTTAAAAACAATGGTTGAAAAAGTATTGAATTTAAACAACTATCAGACTATTTTAGAGATTTTTAACGATGAACTGCTCCGTTTTTTTTCTGATTTTACTATTCACCCTAAATTGTCGGGCATGCTGGATCTGATTCTGAAAAGGTACGGAAATATCAGAATTGAAAAACTTTCCGATCTCTTTTTTGTTTCAGAAAAACAGATTTCAAGGTATTTTAAGCATGATATTGGAATCTCTCCCAAAAAATTTATCCGGATTGTCCGGTTTCAAAGCCAGCTGAAGTTTTTACTGGCTTCTGGAAAAAACTTCCAGAAGCCCGATCTCGGATATTATGATCAATCCCATATGATTAAAGATTTCCAGTCTTTTTTAAATCAGAGCCCTCTCGCTGTTTTAAAGATGTCCGATTTTTACAATACTTGAAAAATCTCCAGAGATATATTATAATCCAATACTTTTTGGAGGTCTGTATGAAAATCAGATTTGAAAAACTCTCACAGGAACACGGCAGAGAAGTAATGGAAATTTTTAATCATTATATTCAGTACAGCTTTGCCGCTTATCCTGAAAATCCTCTGCCGGAGGAATTTTTTTCCAAATTCATGGAAATAACCGCTGGTTATCCTGCTTTTGCCATTAAAAATGAGGAAAAAATCATCGGATTCTGCCTGCTGAGACCTTACAATCCTTTCCCCGTTTTTAGACAAACAGCAGAAGTTTCCTATTTTATCCATAAAGATTTTACCAGACACGGAATCGGGGAAAAAGCCTTGAAACAGCTTGAAGAATCCGCAAAATCAATCGGTATTCGAAAGCTTCTGGCGGATATTTCTTCTGAAAACCCGGCTAGTATTCAGTTTCATCTCAAAAACGGCTTTCAAGAATGCGGTAAATTTTCCCGCACAGGAAAAAAATTTGGAAAAGATTTCAGTGTAGTCTGGATGGAGAAAGATTTGTAATTTTATGAAAAAATTCCCCGGCTATCCTGTTTAGCACAGACTCCGGGGAATAAATAAAGTTTCTTTTCTGTCAATGATCGTTTATGATATTTTTCATTTATCTGTCCAATGACTAAAATTGATTTTCCACAGCTGAAAGACTCTTTTTAGCAGCAGCATCTTTTTCTTTTCTCATAGCATCTGCTATTTTGTCTTTTACCGCATTTTTAAGGATTCCTTCAATCGCTCCGTCGGAAGGTTTTATTTTCACCTCTGAAATCGCTTTGTACATACTGCTTCTGGCAGAGGCATCTTTATTCACTTTAATTGAATCAATTAAAGATAAAACAGCATTCCATTGATCGGTTGCTTTCATATCTTCCAAATAAGAGTCCACTCTAAAAAGGCATTTTTTGAAAATTTCATATTTGATTATCAATTACATTAAAGGCGAAAAATGGCTTAAAATAGGGTTTTTAGAGTGGACTCAAAGTTTTTTCGATTCATCAAAATACCCTCAATTTGTATAGTATTTAAAAATATAACCAGGCTTTTTAAAAAAACTAAAAATATTTACTTTGAAAAAAATTAAAAGACATTGATTATATTTATTATTAATAAAATAAACTACAATCAGAATATTCTTTTAAAAAAGTACACAAAATTCTATTTTTGTTTGTTACATTGAAATTTTAAGTCTTGCTATTCTCTTTTTTTAATATTATTTTTGAAGTAAAATACTCAAAGTTTTTTACAGATATGAATCTGGTTTTTCAGAAACGACGGGAGAATCCATGAAAACCTGGCTTTTAGCTTTAAGCGCTGTAGCCGTTATTAATATGATAGGTTTGTCTATTGTTTTAATTATAAAAAAAATACGAAGCAAAAAAAACTGGCTGATAGCCGCTATCCTGATTTTGCCGGCTTATTCCATCTTTCTTGCTTCCATCCGCTATGCAGGTCTTTTCAGCAATTATTCTTTTTTGATTGCTTTAGACTATATTTTGATCTACTTATGGCCGCCTGTTATTCTTTTCTATGTCCGCATGATGACAGGGCGGAAGATTTCTTTCCGGTTAAAGACTTTTCTTCATTTTCTTCCTTCTTTTCTCGTTCTCTGCTTTATGCTGACTCTTTTTTTAAAAACAGAATGGACTTACTTATTAAATCATCTTCAAACCAAACAAGGACTCCTCTTCACTGATTTTCTGGAAATCCCTTTTGTGATTCAGGCTCTGTCCTATCTTTTTTACTGCCGGAAAAAGGTATTAAATCACAATCAATCCGTTAAAAAATCAACCGACAAAATTCACCCTGTTTCATTACGCTGGCTTCAGACCCTGATTCAGGGATTAATCGTTATTATCCTGATTGTTTCTGTTGCCGCTGTTTTTTTTCCACTAGTGGAATACTTTCTTTTCTTTATGTCTATCGCTTCCATTATCCCTTATTTTTATCTTTTTTTTAAGCTTCTCTCATCAGAACATCTTTTTTCAGAAAAAGACCATGAGTTTTTAAAAAGTTTTTTCGTTCCTCAAAAAAAACAGCTCTTATTTTCCTTTCCTGAAAAAAAAATCCAGATTAAAACAGCCGACACTCAGTTTTTTATCGATATTGCCTCTCTTCTTTATATCCGTTCCGAAGAAAAATACACCCGTGTTTACCTCGCCGACCGCAGCTATTTGTCCGATTATACCCTGATTGAACTGGAAAAAAAATTCCCTGAAGATTTACTGCGAATTCACCGGAATTCTCTGGTCAATATCCATCATGTCAAAAACATAGAAAAAATTCCCGGCGGAAAACTTTTTCTTGTCATGGCAGACAAAGAAAAATTGGAAGTCAGCCGAAGAATGGCGGAACCCGTTAAAGTTGTTTTACGAATTCCAACAAAAAAATTAGCGAAATTTTGATATTTGAGGCTCTCGAAACAACCTTTTTTAATTTTTTTATAACCCCAATTCTTTTCTGACTTTTTCTAAATTTTTATTGAAGGGTTAGAGGGTTTAGTTTTGAAACCGCTGGGAATAATTAAATCAATGCTGAAATTTTTAATAATATTATTTGTCAATAGTATTACAATTCATTATTATTAATTATTATGATTTTGTCATTTAAAGATAAAGAAACAGAAAAGATTTGGAATGGTTTTTATTCAAAAAAGTTTCCAGCAAATATTCAAAAAACTGCGAAACGAAAATTGATCCATATTCATAGTGTTATTGATTTGAATGATTTAAAGATTCCACCAGGAAACAGGCTTCATCAGCTTGATGGCGACAGGAAAGGGCAATACAGCATTAGCATCAATGACCAGTTCCGGATTTGCTTTAAATGGAAAAAGCAAAATGCACTTGAAGTGGAAATTGTAGATTACCATTAACGCACGAGGAGGTACTAAAATGAAAAAAATACCCAATATACATCCAGGCGAAATATTATTAGAAGATTTCTTAAAACCTATGAATATTTCTGCTTATAAATTAGCAAAAGAAACAAAAATTGATCAGACCCGAATTAGTGAAATAATTAGAGGAAAACGAAGCATTACTGTAAATACAGCTTTACGCTTTTCAAAATTTTTCGGCAACTCAATAGAATTCTGGTTAAACATTCAATCTCATTATGATATTGAAGAAGAAAAATATAAAATAAATGAAGTTTTAAATCAAATTAAAACATATCATTTAGAAGAAAACAAAATACTGGTTCACCGATAAACAAGGAATATAGATTGTTTTTTTACTCTTTCCAGAAAAACAAGCTGATCTCCTTATTTTTCGGCCGTTGAGACTCTCGAAACGGTCTTTTTTAATTTTTTTATAACCCCAATTCTTTTCTGACTTTTTCTAAACTTTTTCCGATTTTATTCTTTTCTTTCTCTTTTGCTTTTCTTAAATCGATTAAATCTTCATAATCTTCTAATTGTTCTTTTATTTTAATATATTCTTCATAAGCAATAACAACAAATTCTTTTTTTCCATTTTTTTCTATAAAATTGGGATGTAATTCTACTTTCATTTATTTATCCTTTAATTATAAACATCTTTTCTGTGTTTTATTCTGTAAATAACAATCTGGTCTTTTTCTATTTCAAACAAAACTCTATAATTACCTATTCTTGCTCTATATTCTGGAGTATGATTAGTTAATTTTTTTACATCTCCATTTAAGTTATTTCCCAGTTCTTCTATTTTACTGAGAATTTTTTCACTTTCTTTTTTAGGTAACTCTTTCAGATCTTTGATTGATTTTGGTTTAAAAAATATCTCATATTTCATTTATCTTAAAATATACAACCTGTGCTTATTTTTTTGGAATTTTTTTTCCATTTGAATTCTTTTTAACCCTGCACGATGCAGGGTTCCCCCGTCCGACTTGATTTCAGAGTTGAATAACGGAGAAATCCCCCCTTGCCTTAAAAGACTTAAGGATAAGGGGGACGGGTTCTGGATTTAAATCCACTATTTAAACCCATCCAAATCCTGAATCTTGACGCAGTGGTATTCTGTAATAAACCCATCGTTTGTTCGTGATTTTTCGATTTTAAAACCTGCATTTTCAATCATTCCGTTTAAGATCCAGCTGAAAGTACTATATTCGTCCCGGATATGGATTTCCACT
>MIAO01000087.1 GCA_001829155.1 Spirochaetes bacterium GWB1_36_13
TGGGAAAAGCCTCAATGATCTTTTACCTCAGAAAATGATTCCTGTTATTATTGAGCTTTCAGAAATCGATGATCGGAAACTGGTCAACCAGATTCGAAAAGAAGAACGCAAGCGCCTGGTCTGGCTTTTAAAAAATTTAAAGATGGAAATTAAGGGCTATCGACCTGTCTCTGAAGCGATTATTACAGCCGGAGGAGTGAGTCTGAAAGAAATAAATCCGAAAACCATGGAATCGAAAATTGTTCCCGGCTTGTTTTTTGCGGGAGAAGTTTTGGATCTGGATGCTTATACCGGCGGTTTTAATCTTCAGATTGCTTTTACAACGGGAGTATCTGCCGGGGTGTCGTGCTAATCGATTATCTTAATGAAAATCATAAGAAGGCTCTTTAAAAAAAACAAATTTTATTTATGATTTCAGTTTTTTGTCATTAAATTTATAGTGTTTTTCATCCTGAAATAAGGAGCACTGCCATTGGAAGAGACTAAAATAAAATACCAGTCTGGTTTAAAAGCTTTTTTTCATGTTTTTTATGAGAAATTTTTAAAAAAACACAAAAATAAAATCATTGGATTTACAGGACTTGCGGTTTTAATTTATGCGGGGGTATCGGTTTTCAGCCGGATGGATTATAACTGGAATATGAAAATCATTCCTGAGATGTTTGTCTATTACGGGGAAGACACTCAAGATGTACAAAACCGGAAAATAATAGCAGAAGTGATTGATTATAATATAGAAAATCAGGATTTAAAACTGATGCCGAAAGAGGTTTTGCCTGAAAATCAAAGTGAGTATTTTCTCAATTTGAGAACTTTGAAAAATTCAGATTTAAACTTCAAGATTCAAGCTTCGCAGATCAGCGGAAAATGGGAAATCGGGAAAGAAATCGTATTAAAAAACATTCTCCCCCCAAAAACATTCACAATTGAACCCGGCGGAAGAATATCTTTAAAAATTATCGGCTGGCAGATGGGCCCTCTCTTGGAAGGCACACTCCTGACCATTTTTATTTCAGCGATTTCGATTCTTTTGGGAATTATTCTGGGGACAATTGTGGGGCTTTGGAGGCTTTCGGTCAATCCTCTCTTGAAATTTATGGCTAAGGCTTATGTTGAAATAGTGAGGGGAACGCCTTTACTCGTCCAGATTTATGTCTTTTATTTTTTTATCGGGAAAATTTTAAGTATTTCCAATCTCACAGCCGGAATCGCAGCTCTTTCTTTTTTTACGGGAGCTTATGTGGCTGAAATTATCCGTGCAGGGATCCAATCGATTCATAAAGGTCAGATGGAAGCGGCGCGCGCTGTGGGGATGACTTATTTTCAGGCAATGCGCCATATTATTATGCCTCAGGCCTTTAAGCGGATTTTACCTCCTCTGGCAGGACAGTTTATCTCACTGATCAAAGACTCGTCTCTGGTATCGATTATTTCGTTAAATGATATTACCTTTGCCGCTCAGCAGAGTATTACCATTACTTTTGCCACTTTTGAAATCTGGTTTGCGGCTGCAGGAGTTTATCTTGTCTTAACTTCAAGTTTTTCAGCCCTCACTCACTACTTAGAAAAAAGGTTACTCGGATGAACACAAATCAGGAAAAAGAAAAAATAGTTGTTGTAAAAAATCTGGTGAAAACATTTGAAAATGATGTCAAAGCTTTACAGGGTGTTTCTTCTGAAATTTATAAGGGAGAGGTACTGGTAGTAATCGGACCGTCGGGTTCCGGAAAGACAACTCTTCTTCGCTGTATCAATAAGCTTGAAGACCCGGATGACGGTGAAATCTGGTTTGAAGGGGTCAATATTCTGGATTTAAAAGTAGATATTAATCTGGTGAGGAAAGACATCGGGATGGTGTTTCAGCTTTTCAATCTGTTTGCGAATAAAACCGTCATCGACAATATTATTCTTCCTCAAACCGTGGTCAAAAAAACGCCTTATGACAAGGCTTATGCAATGGCTGAGAAATACTTGAAAAAAGTGGGCATCTGGGAAAAGAAAGACAAATATCCTTCCCAGCTTTCCGGCGGACAGCAGCAGAGAGTCGGGATAGCCAGAGCGCTTTCCATGCAGCCTAAACTGATGCTTTTTGATGAACCGACTTCAGCCCTTGATCCTGAAATGGTCAATGAAGTTTTGGAAGTGATGAAAAATCTGGCGAAAGAAGGAATGACCATGATGGTGGTGACCCATGAAATGGGGTTTGCCAGAGAAGTGGGGGATAGGATGCTTTTTATGGATGAGGGGAAGATTGTGGAAGAGGGGAGTGTGAAAGATGTTTTTTATCACCCTAAAAACGACCGTACCAAAGCTTTTTTAAGCCAGATACTTTAATGAATGAAAATACTCTTTCCTATAAAAGGAATTTTATTTTTTTAGCTTTTTCCAATTTTTTCTTTTTTGCCGGAAATTCTTTTTTTCATCTTTTGCCCCTTTATCTGGGAAAAATCGGCGGAAGCAAGACTTATATCGGTGTTGTGATGGGTTTGACAACCGGTCTGATGGTGCTCCTTTCCTGGTCGCTTCGAAATAAAATCGATTTTTTAGATAAAAAAAAATTTGTGATTTATTCCGCGCTTCTGGCAACCTTGATTTATGTCGGGTATTTTTTCACAGCCAATCTTTACACTGTTTTTTTCTGGAGAATGCTTCAGGGAGTGATTTATACCATAGGGTTTACCTTTTCAGCCGCCATTTTAGTGGAAATTATTCCAAAAGAAAAACTGGTGGGGCTGGTGGCTGTTTTCGGGATTTCAGGGGCACTGACCAACGCATTCGGACCTTTTGTAGGGGAAAAGATTATCAAATACGCTTCATTTAAATACATTTTTCTGGCTGCGGCTGTCTCGTCTTTACTCTGGCTTTTTTTTATTTTTCAGGTTGGTTATGTGAAAATAAAGCCCAAAAAACAGGATTCCAGTTCAGAAGCTCCTATCAGCGTTTATCTTAAAATTATTCCGACAGCGATTCTTTTCGGGATGGTTTTTTCAAGTTTTTTCTCTTTTATCAGCCACTATGCCGAAGAATATCATATTGTGCCGATTTCAGCTTTTTATCTTTCCTATACAGGAATATTGATCTTGATCCGTCTTTTTTTCTTTGATAAAATGAACAGCTGGAATATTCATAAAACGATCCGTTCTTCATTTTTTCTGGTTTTATTGGTATTGACCGGAGCGTATTTTCTTCCCCGTTTTTCTTTCCCTTTATTTCTGGGTTTGATCGGAGCAGGCTACGGAATGGCTCATGGTTTTCTTTATCCCACGGTCAGTGTTTTGTTTCTCAGACAGACTCCTGAGCGAAGAGGCAAGGCAACCATAGTTTTTATTCTTCTTTTCAATCTGGGGCACTCGATTTCCTCTGTCTTTCTCGGATTTACAGCCGATCATATCGGTTATCCCTACATGTATCTTATTGCAGCGGCTATTACAGTTTTTGGGCTGGTGTTCTTTTTAAAAAACGAAGGATAAAAAGCGAAGCCGAAACAAATTATTTCGACTCGGCTTTAAAAATAGAGATTTCGAAAGGAAATTAAATTCCGTTGCTGTTTTCTAAAAGTTTTAAGGTCTGGTTGATCTGTTCTTTGATGACCTCAGGAAGACCTTTAATATCAATGTTTAAAAATCCCTGAACAATCAGAGAAACCGCGTCTTTTTCAGAAAGCCCGCGCGACATCAGGTAAAAAATCTCTTCATCGGCGATTTTTCCCACCATGGCTTCATGAGAAAGCACCACATCATGAGAATTGGATTCCAGCTCAGGGATGGCGTGAACCTTGCCTTTTTTATTGAGCATGAGGGAGCTGCACTCCATGTGCCCGAAGGTTTTGTCGGATTTGGAATTGATATGCGCCCTTGCGATAATATCTCCTCCGGAAGAAACGCTCCGGCTGTTGATCTCGGCTCTGGCACCTTCAGCCTCTAAAACAGCCCGCCCGCCGACATCGTAAACTGAGTTGGAGTGTGAGTAAATAATCGAATTTAACGAGGCTTTCGCATTTTTTCCCACATACACGGTTGGATAACTTTGCACAATTTTTGTGGGTTTCAAGGCAATGTAATTGGAAATAAATTGAGAGTCTTCGCCCAGTTTCATTGCGCTTCTTGGAAAAACTTCGGTGCTTTCGTTCCAGTTGTGAACCATGCTGTAAGAAAGAAAAGCCCCTTTCTCAAGATAGATTTCGGTGATTCCCAGATGTTGCCCCTTATCCGAGCCGTGACTTGAGACACAGCCGTTGATGATGTGAAGTTCAGCGCCTTCTTCAAGGATAATAATATTATGAACCTTCTGCTTATAGTACGATTCTTTGATGTAAAAGCATGCCTGAAGGGGCATATTTTCCTTGTGCCCTTTCTTGACATGGATAAAATAGCCTCCATCCAGTTCTTGGGAGGCAAGCTTGGTGTACTCGTCCTTATCGGGAGAAATCAGTTTCCACCAGTATTTCTCTTTAATAAAGGGGTGTTTTTCCAAGGCTTCCTGAATGGGAAGAAGAATGACATTTTCGTCTTTATTTTCCTGAGGAATATCAAAACTGCCATTGGAAAGAAAATAGGTTTTTTTATGGGAATCAAGCTCGACTCCGGCTTCTGTAATTTTATTTAAATCTTCTTTTGTTAATCCTTTTTTTAAATCAGACATGAATTACACTCCTGAAAACCTTTTGTTTTAATTTTCTCGAAAATCTGGTAGGGGTTGCCGTCGCAGCCTATATGTCCGTCAATTAAAATATACCCCTTGTCAGCGTTCATGTAATCAAGGATATAGCCGGTATGAGTAATAATCAGCCCTGATTTTTTTCTCTTTTTAATGTGTTCCCGCTCCAGAAATTTGGCTAAAACCTTTCCCATAATATCCATGTTTTCGATATCTACTCCCGATTCAGGCTCATCCAGAAAAAGAAAGTCAGGGTTTTGGGCTAAAATCTGAAGGAGTTCGCTTCTTTTTTTTTCACCGCCTGAAAAACCAAGGTTGATTTCCCTTTCATACAGTTCTCTCATTTTCAGATTGTCAATATAAGCTTCAAGTTTAAAGTTTTCTTTTTGAATCAGTCCGACCAGTTTTTTTAAAGGAAGTCCTTTAATCACAGGGGGATTCTGGTAAGCAAGCCCGATACCCATTTTAGCCCGGTATTCGATACTTTTGGAAGTAATATCTTCGCCTTTAAAAAGGATGCTGCCGCCCGTTACTTTGTACTGAGGGTAGCCTATAATTGTCATAATCAGGGAGGTTTTTCCGGAACCGTTGGGTCCGAAAAGAATATGAGTCTCTCCTTCAGGAATTTTGAGGTTGATATTGTTGAGTACTTTTTTATTTTCAATTTCAACGCTTAAATTTTTAATTTCAAGCATTTTTCCTCCTTATGCTTCGGTTTTATGAAGCAGGTTTTTGCTACCGTATGCTCCGCAGGCTGTGAAGGTATCTTTTTCATTGAGAGGATTTTCTCTGAAAAGGACAATGGTTCTACCGATCACTTTAATAACCGTACAGTTTAATTTTTCAGCCAGAAGCGATGCGGTTTCCTTTATCTCAAGATCAGCCGATTCCAGCGCCTTGATTTTGAGAAGCTCATGGTCGGACAAGTCCTTATCGATTTTCTGGATCAGGCTTTCAGAAAGCCCTTCTTTTCCAATCTGAGTATTGGCTTTCATTGCGTGAGAAAGAGATTTTAAGTATTTTTTCTGGTAAGCAGATAGTTTCATATAGAATTTCCTGTTTTTTTTAAATTGATATTTATAATATAACTATAATGATATGAAGAGAGAATCGGTTTTTTGGAAAAAGTTTAAAATAATGATATTCTTTATTGTTTAATTTTATTTTGAGATAAATGTAAATTATATTTTATCAAAACTGATTTAAAATCATAAAACACAAAGGATTAATTCAATGAAAAAAAAATTACTGCTTTTACTTTTCTTTATAACTGCATTGATAAGCTGTAAAAAAGAAAAAACAAGCGAACCTTCTTCGGAAAGCAATCAAAAACTTCCCATAACACTTTGGGCAAAAGGGGCTTTATCTTCATCTAACAACTTAATATATATTGCAAGTGTCTCTGATAAAAATGGAAATATTTATTCTGCTGGAAATATAACAGGTTCAGGTATAGTTGATTTTGGTAATGGTGTAAAGGTTTCAGGAAGTGCTCCTAATAGTTCAAATCTTTTATTAACAAAATATAATTCATCAGGAGAAATTGAATGGGCAAAAAGTGTAATTAGTGAAGAAAAAAGTTCATCAGAATACAATTTTGTTGAAATTGACAGGAGTGGAAATATTTATGTAATAGGATCAACAGGGGGAGGGAATTATGATTTTGGAAATAATATAAAATTAAATATAGATGCTTCTACTAATAATAAAATTTTTCTAAAATATAAACCTTCTGGAGAAATTGAATGGGCAAAAGTATTCACAGCTTCTGAACTTACTTATATTTTAATAACAGTTGATTTGAATGGAAATTCCTTTGTGTTTTATCTAAATAACACATTTCGAATTGTAAAGTTTAATTCAACAGGAGAAAAAGAATGGGAAAAAATAGTTTTAGCCGATTCAAAAAATCTTTTTTTTCATTATACAAAAACTGATGGGGAAGGAAATATTTATATAGTTGGATTTTCTGAAGGAAAAGGAAGTTATAATTTTAATAACGGATTAAATATCTCAGCTGTTTCCGAAAAAAGAAATCCAATGATATTAAAATTTAATAATTTAGGAGAAATTCAATGGGGAAAAATATTAACTTTATCAAATAATCCTTCTGAATACAACAAAATATCAATTGATGAAAATGGTTTTATTTATTTGACTGGAATGATATTTGGAGCTGGAATTTATGATTTTGGTAATAACATAACTATTTCTAATAATAATGATTTTCAGAACGGTGTACTAATTAAAATAAGTCCCCAAGGAGAAATTCAGTGGGCAAAAACTCTTTATTCTAGTTCAGGTCATTCTTTTTGGTATTCAATAACAGTGGATGATAATAATAATATTTATATTGCCGGAATTATTCAAAGACCAGGTATAAATGATTTTGGAAATAATGTTTCAATAACTACATCTTCTTGGGATGGAGATCAAATTCTCTTTAAATACAATTCATCAGGCGATGCAGAATGGGCCAAACGCATTGCATCTAGTTATGCAATGATAATTCACAGTTTATCTTTCGAACAAACTGGAGTTTTTTATGCTACAGGAATATTAAGGACAGAATATTTTGATTTTGGGAATGGAGTATTTATAAAAAACAACTCGTATAACAATGCTTTGATAATTAAGTTTAAAAATTAATAAATATAAAACTCTATCATATTAAATTACAACAGAAAAAAGGAGTGAAATATGAAAAAAAACAATTTATTGCCTAATTTAAAAAATATTAAAAGTGAAGTACTTGAAATAGTTTTAAAACAACTGGACATAAAAAAAAACGATTTTTTTATCAGAGAAAACCTTTTTCAAAAATTGGACTATTCAGAATTAAAAAATGAAATATTCGGACAGCAATCAACTGAAGAAATCTATAAAGATATCAAGAAATGGAGAAACCCCAATCATTAGAAAACTTCCGGGTCGTTTCGGCTCCGCTCAACGACCCGGAAATCTAGGACACTGAGCGGAGCCGAAGTGTCCTTTTTTTATTTTATCCCATGTTTCCGATCAGTGCATCGCCGAACTCAGAACATTTCAGCGTTTTTGCGCCTTCGATTTCTCTTGCCAGGTCGTAGGTCACGGTTTTGGCAAGAAGGGTTTTTTCAAATCCTTTTTCGATCAGGGTTCCCGCTTCGTTCCATCCGAGGTAGTCCAGCATCATTTTCGCTGAGAGGATGAGAGAGCCGGGGTTTACTTTGTCCTGTCCTGCGTATTTTGGGGCAGTCCCGTGAGTCGCTTCGAAAATAGCAGTATCTTCGCCGATATTGGAGCCGGGAGCAATTCCAAGCCCTCCTACTAAAGCGGCAGCGGCATCGGAAAGATAGTCGCCGTTTAAGTTTGGGCAGGCAATGACATCGTAGTCGGCAGGCCGTAAAATAATCTGCTGGAACATATTGTCCGCGATCCGGTCGTTCATCATGATTTGTTTTTTGCTTTCTTCACCTTCCTGATAAGTGAAAGAGGCAAACTCGTCTTTCGCCACTTCATATCCCCAGGTTTTAAAGGCGCCTTCAGTGTATTTCATAATATTTCCCTTGTGCATCAGGGTCACTGATTTTCTTTTCTGCTCAATTGCAAACTGAATTGCCATTCGGACTAAGCGTTTGGTTCCAAATTCACTGATTGGTTTGATTCCGATTCCTGAATCCAAGCGGATATCTTTTCCCATAGCGTCTTTCAAAAACTCAAGGACTTTTTTGACTTCAGGAGTTTTTGCCTGCCACTCGATACCAGCATAGAGGTCTTCCACATTTTCCCTGAAAATCACAACATCCACATCTGGTTTTTTCAGGGGAGAGGCTACTCCCTGATAGTATTTCACAGGGCGGACACAGGCGTAAAGATCAAAAATCTGGCGGAGCGCCACATTGATGCTTCGGATTCCGCCGCCGACCGGTGTCGTGAGAGGACCTTTGATGGCTACTTTATATTCTTTGATTTTATCCAATGTTTCCTGGGGGAGGTATTCACCGGTTGCTTTCAGGGCTTTCTCCCCTGCCAGCACTTCAATCCAGTCGATTTTCCTTTTTCCGCCGTAAGCTTTTTCAACCGCTTTATCCACCACTTTCCGGGTCACAGGCCAGATATCGATTCCGGTTCCGTCTCCTTCAATAAAACAGATAATCGGTTTATCGGGTGTCGTGACTTTTTGATTTTTTATCTCGATCTTTTGTCCAAAAGAGGGTTTACTCATTTTTTTTACTCCTTCGCTGAAATATGCCACTTAAAAGTTAACAATGATAAGCATGATTTTAAAATGAAAAGGGATAAAATGTTTTTTAAGAAAAGCCGCAGGGTCAATCCTGCAGCTTATTTTGATTGAAATTATTTTGCGATAAAATCTTCCATTGCTTTGGTAAAAGCTTCGGGCTGTTCAACAGGGATCATGTGCCCGCAGTTTTGAAGCAGGATGAGAGAAGCGTTTGGATTCAGTTTTGCAACTGATTCAAAAAAATCTTTCGCATCCGGCTTCTGCCCTGTAGTGGGATAAAGAGAAGGGACAGTCTGATCTTTGTTTCCTGCTACGATGAGAATAGGCGCTTGAATTGCTTTAAAAAAAGAAATAACCTTGCTTTTCATCTGGATTCCGGAAATCTCGATTTTATTTCTGGTTTTATAAGTATTTTCAATGTTTTTAGAAAAAATCAGCCCAAGGTATTCCCGGAGTGTGTTATCGGTTTGAACAGTATGATTAGAAACAGCGTAAGTATCCCATGCGTTGATAAAATGATCGGGGTCATAATTTTCAGTGGTAAAAAAAGAAAGATTTTCACTCATAATCTTAAAATCTTCATCAGAATAATCCTGAAGCCCTCCGGGAGCCGCAAGAACCACTTTTTTGACATCCAGCTGGTTTAATCCTGCAACAACAACAGCCAGAGCCCCTCCATAAGAATGTCCTGCTAAAATAATATTATCCAGTTTTAAAGACTTGGCAAAAGCCAGAATTGCCTGAGTATGCAGGAGACCTGAGTAAGGAAGTTTATCGTTAAACTCAGATTTTCCATATCCTGGAAGGTCTATTGCTATGACTCTGTATTTTTCTTTCAGCGCGTTGATTTGAGATTGAAAAATTTTTGAATAAGAAATTCTTCCGTGAATCATTAAAATTGTTTTTTCACCTTTCCCTTCATCAATATAAGCTATTTTTCCAATACCGTCTCCGCCGTCAAAAGTTTTGATATCAAATCCGTAATCGATCTGATCATAAGTCAATCCTTTTTTTTCATAAATAAAGGGACGGCTGGAACATCCCTGAATAACTGCAAGAGCAGCAATTAAAATCAAGATTTTTTTAAACATGCTTGTATCCTTTTCGAGAGGTATTTTTCCCCTTGTTTTTTTGGGCTAAAAGATAGCAGTTTTTTGAAACAAACAGAAATTTTATTTTAAAGCAGCAGACAATTTTTTTATTTCTTCCAAGGAGAGTCCGGTGACCTGATGGATAAAATCAATATCAGCTTTCAATTTAAGCATATTAACGGCTGTTTCAATTTTTCCCTTGATTTCGCCTCTTTTTTCACCTCTTTTTTCGCCTTTCTTCTCACCTTTCTTCTCACCTTTCTTCTCACCTTTCTTTTCGCCTATTTTTTCCCACTTTTTTTCCATTTTTTTTAGTGTGTTGGCAAACATGGTATATACCTCCTCTTCGCTTGCATTCATTAATGTTTCAGAAACTGGAAGACTGACTCCGTCTATAAACATCTGAAACCAGTTTTGAAACGCTTCTTTTAAATCTAAATCTATTTCATCTGATATAATTTTAGCTATCTTCCCAAATTCCTTTTCAAGTTCTTCCGGCTTAAGTTTTTCTATTAAAAACACCGTTGACAGAATGTTTCGAATCTTTAAAAGAGATTCTTTTTTAAATTCATTGATAATAACTTTGAAATACTTAAGAGAAGGAATATAAGGAAGTAAGTTGGAATCTTTTGGAATCTCGATCTTGTCTTTTAAATTATCAGGAACCGTCCAGGGTTTGTCCCCGTTATAAATAACAACAGGAAAAACAATCGGATAACGGTCTTTTTTTTCTTTTTTGATCATGGATTCATAAAAATCATTAACATAAGATTGAATACGAAAAGGCATGGAAGGATCAACAGTAGATTGAAACTCTAAAAGCAGATAGAGGTAAGCGGTCTGACCTTCAAAGTTGAGTTTATAAATAACATCTGATTCTTTTTTTTTATAATTTTTCCGGACAAAAGAAGCATTGACTTTTTCTAGTTTTTGATAATCGACCCATTTTACCCAATCCATAGAGATAAAGTTTTCTAAAAGCTGTCTCACCATTCCCGGGTAATCAAAAAGGATTTTGTACGCTTCATCGTATTTTTTTTTTACTATCTTCATAAAACTAAATTTAGTTAAAGATACAATACGAGTCAAGATTTGAAAAAAGAAGTACAAAAATAAATTTTTAAAAAAATCCCTTCTCTCTTAAAAAGAGAAGAAGGGAATGAGTTTAAAAACCCTACCACTCCACTTCAAATTCTTTTTCAAAGTAAGCGGGGAGGTCTTTGATAGCGATTCTTTCCTGTTCCATGGTGTCGCGGTTTCGAACCGTAACTTTCTGGTCTTTCTCAACTGTGTCAAAGTCCACGGTGATGCAGTAAGGCGTTCCAATTTCATCCTGGCGGCGGTAGAGTTTGCCGATTGCGGCCGTATCGTCATAGGCGACAGTGAATTTTTTCTGAAGCATTTTGATAATTTCTCTGGACTGGTTGACAATCGAAGGCTCGTTTTTTTTGAGGGGGAAAACTGCGATCTGGACAGGCGCAATGTTTTTTGCGAATTTTAAAACCGTTCTCTCTTTCCCGTCCGGAAGGGTTTCTACAGTATAGGCATCGATTAAAACAGTTAAAAAAGTCCGGTCTGCGCCGAAAGAAGGCTCAATCACATAAGGAATATAAGTATTGCCTGTTTTACTGTCATGGTAGTTGAGTTGTTCATTGCTGAATTCCGAGTGTCTGGAAAGGTCAAAATTGGTTCGGGAGGCGATTCCTTCCAGCTCTCCCCATCCAAATGGGAATTTATATTCAATATCCACTGTTTTATTGGCGTAATGAGCCAGTTCTTTCGGGTCGTGTTCCCTGAATTGAAGGTTTTCTTCCTTGATTCCCAGGATTTTTGTAAAAAAGATTTTGGAAGCTTCCATCCATTTTTCATGCCATTCCAATTCTGTGCCTGGCTCTACAAAAAATTCAATCTCCATCTGCTCAAACTCTCGGGTTCTGAAAATAAAATTTCCGGGCGTGATTTCATTCCGGAACGCTTTCCCGATTTGTCCAATTCCGAAAGGTACTTTTTTCCGGCTGGAGTTTAAGACATTTTTAAAATTGACAAAAATCCCCTGAGCTGTTTCAGGTCTCATGTAGATAATATTTTTATCTGTTTCAATCACTCCCTGATGCGTTTTAAACATTAAGTTAAAAGTCCGCGCCGGGGTAAAATTTCTTTTTCCGCAGGAAGGGCAGACGATGTCATCTTTTTCCTGAATCAGGTCGTTGAGTTCTTTGAGAGTCAGGTTTGCGGTTGGAATATTTAAGGTTTTTTCCACAAGGTGGTCGGCTCGAAAGCGTTCTTTACACTCTTTACAGTCCACCAGAGGGTCGTTAAAATTGCTCACATGCCCGGAAGCCTCCCAGACTCTCGGGTTCATCAGGATGGCAGCATCCAGCCCCACCATGTCTTCTCTATCCTGAATAAAAAATTTCCACCATGCTTTTTTGATATTGTTTTTCAGCTCGCTCCCCAGAGGTCCGTAGTCCCAAGTATTGGCAAGCCCGCCGTAAATTTCAGAGTTTTGAAAGACAAACCCCCTGTTTTTAGATAAATTCATTATATCTTTCATAATATCAACAGACATATCCGCTCTCCCGTTCTTTTTCAATTGCAGTTAAATTTATCATGAAAAGAAGTTAAAACCAATTTTTCAATTATTATCAGAAGAAAACAGGTAGCAATTTTTTTTGTGGCAAGGATTAGGAATCTTTGTTCTATCAATCTGTTTGTCAACCCTGGAAAACCCTAAAGATTTTTTACC
>MIAO01000088.1 GCA_001829155.1 Spirochaetes bacterium GWB1_36_13
CGCCTTTGTATTTTCACCTGAATTCAAGTAGGCTTCGGCTTCCATAACTAAATCTTTTGGGTCACCTGTGCTATCTTCATGCATAAAGTCAAACATATTTTTTGTACATCCGCCAGTAAGTGCCAGCAGAATCAATACAGAAAATAAAATCACTATTTTTTTCATGGGCTATCCTCCAATTTTTTTTACAAACCACATTTTATTATAAAATAACTTTTTTTCTGGATTTTGCAAATTTATTTAAAACTTTCTAACAAAATATTAGAAATGGTGTTATTTAAGAATATTTAGGGTGAATAGTCTGATTTTTACGGATAAAAACTTTTAATAGCTTTTTTATTTTGGTTGTTTTATCTGTGTTGAAAGTTTTTGCTGATACAGTCAAAATCTATTTCATCAGTTCTTCTACTTCTTTTTTCACTGTTTCATAGTCAGGGCTTTTGGCGCTTTTCAGCATTTCCAGATAGGCTTTTGAGACAGCTTTAAAATTGGGGAAAACATTGGGGTGTTTGCCGAACTCTCTCATGAGTTTCACATAAATCTGATAAGCTTTTGCGTATTCTTTTTCCTGATAATACTGGGCGCCCAGATTGATGTAAAGGTTGCGGTAGGTATCTAAAAGCATGGGGTATTTTTTCCGGGTCAGTTCGATTCCCCTGTTCACAGCTTTTGCGGCCTGCTCATAATTTTTTTGTTTTAAAAGGGGATAAAGAATTCCGTTGTAGTAAAGATCCCCGATCGCTTGAATCGTATAGGAGTCTAAAAACGGTTCCTGATACAGGGCATTCAAAACATCAATTCCTTCACTGGCTTGTCCGTTTTTATAATAGTACTGCCCTAAAAGGGATAAAATATTGGGAAAATACTGTTTTAAAATTGTGAAACGAGGAGCAAGAGGGACAAGAGCCAGAACCACATCCTTGGTTTCTTCGGGTTTTTGAAAGCGCAATGCTTCATAGGAAACCTGCATCATAGCTTTAATAATATTTTCATCCGGTTTCTGATAAAGGATTTTTAAAATATCTTCTTTTGCTTCCCTGATTTTTCCTTCCTGAATCATCTGGAGGATTTTCATCAGAAATACATCGCTGTCATCGGAATAGGTTTCCAGAAGTTTTAGAGCTTCAGCCTGCTTTCCCTGTTTTTTAAGATCAGATGAGTATTCCTGAATGACAAATTTTTTAAACTGCTGGAAATCAGGATCGTTTGAATAAATCTCCTCCCCTTTTTGGATCGCTTCCAGAGCTTTGGGATAGTTTTTATCTTTTTTTACAAGATTCTGAATCATCATCAGATAATAGTTTCTTTTTTCTTCTTGGGTGAATTCATTTTTTCTGGAATCCATCAATGCAAAGGCGTCCTCATAGAGGCTTTTTTGGAAAAGCGTATTCAGCCACTGGGTATAGACTGCTTTTAAATTATGTTTCGTCGTTTCGAGGGCTGGAAAAAGCTTTAAAGATTCTAAAAGGAGTTTTTCAGCATCAATAAATTTCCCCCGGCTGATGAAATCAAGGGCATACTGATTATAGGCGGCCTGCAGGTTTTTTGCCCCTTCTACAAATTCAGGAAAAAGAAGCATGGCTTTGTAGGCGGAATTAATGGCTTTGATGAAATCTTTTTTCTCAATCAAGACAGCAGCTGTATTGGAATAAATTAAGGCAAGATAGGCTTTATTGGGAATCAAAACCGTATTTTTTCCCCGGCTTGAGAGGGGGACATAGACAAAGCCTGTCTTATTTTTAAAATCGTCCAGTACTTCTTTTTTACTGCCGGCATCAAAACCCGGAGCGACGGTAGTTTCCGCATCATACCATTTATTGTCAATGTTAATTTCAGAAAAGACATGATCAGGGAGGAGGACTCCGCGGGTGGGAAATCCAAGATCAGTCATGACCATGTTATAAAAAAGGCTGGAGCTGACACAGTTGAAAAGACCTTTGTCGAAAAGGGTGAGTATTTCTGTCTGACCTGCTTCATAGCGTTTCAGTTTTTTTTCATGGAGAATTTTAAGAACCTTGTCTGCCTGCTGATAGGGTGTCAGATTTTTAATTTCTTTACCGATGCTTTCTAAAAGTGTTTCATAATCTTTTTGATATTTCGGGATATCGGAAAACTGAATCCCTGAAACAATCAGCGCCTGATGAAAAAAGGGAATCGAATTATCCAGTACTTCCTTTTCAAAAGGAGAGATTTGAAGCTGAAAAGCATCCGGCTGAAAATCCTGATAAGGATTGGCAGATAGGCGGAGTGCCAGAAAACATAAAAGAAAAACTATTTTTTTCATATAAAGTCCAATTAGTATTATAAATTATTTAAAATCAATGTTGATTCAGTTTTTATGCTTGAAAACAATGGGCTTTATCTTTTCGATTGAAAGATCAGTCAGATCAGCAATTTCTTGAACCGACTTCCCCTTCCTGTAAAGTTTTTCCACTATTTTTTCAATTCCTTTTTCAATTCCTTTTTCAATTCCTTGTTGAATTCCTTCTTCAATGCCTTGTTTTTTCGCTCTTCTTTCCCAATTGGTAATATATGTCATAGGAGCCTCCTCATTTAATTCATTAATTTCATTTTCAAGTTTAATTTCCAATTCTTCGGGTAATTGCAAAACCCAATCGATAAAAAAAAGTATTTTTTCAATTTTTTCTTTCGAAAATCCTTTTCTGAATAAATGTAAAATTAAATTCATTTTAGCGTTATACTTTTGATTGTTTTCTATTGCTTCCATACTTTTCAACTGTATTAAGGTAACAAGCGCAAAAGGATTTTTGCTTTCTAAAAGCCGATTCATTTCTTTTTGATAATCCAAAAATTTAATAACAGGATATTTCATATATAAATCAAAATTCCATTTTTGAAATTGATAAGATTCTGGACGGTAATGAGGGTTTTTATCAGTGAGTAAAACCAGGCTGACTGACTCTTTTTCGTATTTATCAAAAATGCGGTAGTGATAAACAAATATCCGTTTTTCAAGCTGAATTTCAGCCGTCCCCTGGACTTCAATATGAATCAATATCCATTTTTCAGAACCGTCTTTAAGAAAAACTTTAACCAATTCATCCGCAAATCGCTTTCCAATCTGGTTGTCTTTCACAATTTTTTTAAGTTCTTTATTGAGAAAACTATATCCTAATTTAAAATCAATGTCCTTATAAATTTCTGGAAAATAAAATTCAAGAAATTCCGGAAAAAGTTCTTCAATAATATCTTTCCATGCAGAATCATATTTCATTTTTTCAGGCATTTTTTCTTCTTATTAATTTTATCTATTTTTAAAAATAACAAATCTTTTTTACTAAAAATAACTTTCTTTTACAATCAAATTATTTCTCGTTAAATTTAAGATTATAAAAATAAAATGAGGCCTTATGAGATCTGGATTTTTAACAATCATCGGTCCTGCCAATGCGGGAAAATCAACTCTTTTGAATAAACTTCTGAAAACCAATCTGAATATTGTTTCATCGAAACCCCAGACCACCCGGAACAATATTGCAGGAATCCTGACAGATCACAAGAGGGGGATTCAGCTGGTTATTACCGATACTCCCGGAATCCTTAAAAAAAATGTATCTATTCTGGATGCGAGGCTTCAAGATTCGATTGTCAAAGCGGTGGAAGATGCGGATATTATTCTTTTTCTTATTCCTGTCAAGGATACAGTGTCGAATTACCTTGAATTTTTTGAAAAACTCAAAGGGAAAAAAGTCATTATCTGTTTTAATAAAATTGATTTAGGAAAACCTTCTTTTTCAGAAGCTGAAAAAAAGCTTGAATTCCCCATGATCGAAATCTCAGCTTTAAAAGAACTGAATATAGACTCTCTTTTTAAAATCATAGACCCTCTGATTACCGATGAGGCGCAGTATTATCCGGATGATGTGATCTCAGACCGGACTGAGAGGTTTTTTGTGAAAGAGTACATCCGGGAAGGAATCCTTGAAAATCTGAAAGAAGAAATTCCTCATCAGATTTTTGTGGATATCGACACAATGGAAGAGCAGGCGGAAATCTGGAGGATAGAGGGGACGATTTATACAGAAAGGGAAAATCATAAAAAAATTATTATCGGCAGCGCTGGAAGCATGATCAAAAAAATCGGGACAGAAGCCAGAAAAAAATCCGAAGAACTGCTTTCTAAAAAAGTCTTTCTCAAGCTCGAAGTGAAAGTAAAAGAAAACTGGAGAAACGATCCTATTTTCTTAAAAAAACTGGAATATTACTAAAACCGAGCCTTTTTAATTTTTTAAAACTTCCCTATAGAATATTTTACGCATGGGATTCTATAGAGTTCGCAAAAATAACTTTCAGGATGCCTATTTATCATTTCGCTTTCGGGCAGTATCTTTTTTTGAATATCCTCAACGCTTCCCTGACATGGGCAGGAGACAGGTTGTAATAAAGCAGTCCCGACTTAAGCGTATTTAAATAAACGGTTTTTTCCCTGTCCAGAAATGAAAAAAAATGAAGGGACTGTTTTAACTCATCAATATGGGCTGAAAGCTCTTTTGCATCCATTGAATCAAAATCATGAGAAAGCTTATTGCTTTCAAGCAAATGATCGAGAGAAACACCATAATCAGACTGAATCTTTTTTTTCTCCTCCTTATGATAAGGTTTAAAACGAACCTTAACGGATCTGGAACGGATGGTAGGCAGAATCCCTGAGAGATTTTCAGCAATTCCAATCACGATTAAATCTTTTGGCGGCTCTTCTATGGTTTTCAGCATCATATTGGAAGCTTCAGGGCTCAAATCTCCGATATCTTTAATAAGCAATAGTTTGTATTTTAATTCATAGGAAGAAATATAGACTTTTTCCAGTACTTCTCTTAAATATTCGATCGGAATTTTATTTTTAATCTTTTTCAATTCATTCAGATAAATCTTTAACTTTTCAGCTTTATCAGGATTGATATCGTTTTTATAAAAATCTTCATAAATGACCTGATAGATTTCATCCAGCTCTTTCTTTTTATCCGCGTTCTGGGTGAGATAAATCATAAGACGGTAAATTTCTTTTTTAATCCGGTTTTCTTTTATTTTTTCAGGTTTTAAAAGATAGTCATTTAAATAAGACTCAAACTTTAATACATCAAGAAAAGAATAGACTAAAAGCATATCGGAAGAAGAAAGGTTGTCAATGCTCTTACAACTCCGGCATATCCCGCAAAAGCCATCTTCTTTGCTTTCACAATTTAAAGCTTTGAAAAACTGGATTGCGAAAAACTCTTTACCGGAATACCGGGAGCCGCTGAAAAGGTACATCTGGGGAAGCATATTTTTTTTTGAGACACAGTTGTCTAAAAATTTGCCTGCTACCTGATTTCCAGTCAATTCTATTAAGCGCATTTTTTTTCCTGATTTTTTTTTAATTAAATTTATAATTTTTTTTGACTTTTGGTAGTCTTTTTTGCTAAATTTAAATAATCAAAAAACGCGGGTGTAGTTCAATGGTAGAACTCCAGCCTTCCAAGCTGTGAATGTCAGTTCGATTCTGATCACCCGCTTTTGACTCTCAAGCTTCAAACAAATTTTTTTCTCATTTTTAGTCAATTTCTTATCATAAAAATTCTCTACTATAGACGGGTTCTAAAAATTAAATTTCTCTGTCATTTCGAACAAAGTGAGAAATCTTAAACTATTGATATGAAAAAAGATTTCTCTTCGCTCATTGAAATGACGATTTTCGCTATTTTTAGAACTTCTCTATAATGATTTTATATTCAGCAGTTTATATAGACTGCCAAGAAGGGTAATTTTCAATTTACCCTTCTTGGAAAATGTTTTGTGTTTTGGATATCCTGAAAATAGGATTTATTTGATATGAACCCTGTCTCCGTCTTTCAAGACAATCCGTTCGCTTCGGTCAGAAAGCCAGCTGAAAATATCAGGCCAGACTTCGTTTTTTGCCATAGAACCTGTCATGACTCCAATATGCCCCCCTCTTTTCAGGAGAAAGCTCTTGTCTTTGGAGCCTACAATTTCCATGCTTCCCTTGGCGCATTTTTCGGTGACAATATCATCGTTGTCGGCAGCTACGGAAAGAAGAGGGCAGGTAATATTTTTAAAATCCAGCTTTCTTCCGTTCATATAGAAATTGTTGGTCATAAAGCTGTTTTGAACATAAAATTTGGTAATATACTCTTTCCAGAATTCAGAAGAAATAGGGACATTGTCATGCACCCAGTAGTTCATCGGGAAAAAGCCTTCCAAGGCTTTTTTATTCCAGAGAATATCCCAGAAAGATTTTGCGGAAAAAAGATTTCCGAGCATGTTTTTAAAATCAAATCCGCTTTGAATAAACTCAGACGGAATCAAATGATCAAAATGCCGGACTATTTTTTCCACATTAAAGTATTTGGGGCGGGTCATGGCGGTCAATACTCCGTCATCGCTGAAATCAACAGGCGGCGTGAGTAAAACCAGGTTTTTAATTTTTTGCTGAAAAGCCGAGGTATAGATCAAAGAAAGCATTGCCCCTAAACAGTATCCGCAGAGATTGACCTGATTTTCCCCTGTAAATTCAAGGAGTTTATCAATACCGCGGTCTAAATAGCGGGTCACATAATCCCCGATTGTGTTTTTTCCTTCTACTTTTGAAGGGGTTCCCCAGTCCACCATATAGACATCAAAGCCTTTTTCCATGAGGTAGCGGACAAAACTTTTATCAGCCGTCAGGTCTAGAATGTAATAGCGGTTGATTAAAGCGTAAACAATTAAAAGAGGAGTTTTAAACCTTTTAGGATGATCCGAGAGATAGTGAAGAATGCGGAAGCGGTTTTTCTGATAAATGACTTCGTAAGGAGTCGATCCCCGTTTGTTTTCGTAATCTCCTTCGGCAATGTCCGAAAGATTTTGAAAACGGGATACATTTTTATTAAACTCATCGAGAAGGAATTTGACATCATTTTGTCCAAGAAACCATGTTTCATCTTTTTGATTTTCCATTTTTTCCTCCCCTATTTATTTTTATTTTCAATTTTGTTTAAACGGTCGGTCAATTCTTCCATCATATCGATCATCAGTCTTTGAGCATCCACCAGGTCTTTGATGTCTTCTTTGGAAGCGATCCGTGTCATTTCAAGCGTTTTTTCCATCATTTCATTTGTTTTTTCTTTTGCGTCGAAAAAATAAATATGAAATAGCTTCATCCATTTTAAAAAAGGCTCGCTTTTGAGAAAATCAAACCAGACGGGCTGAGCAGCCTGTGTCCAGTCATTCAGCATTTTTTGATATAATTTATTCATTTCCTGAAGCATGTTTAGGCTCCTTTTTTGCATGTTTGCTGGAGGGCTTTCAAGATATCCTTGGTACTGACAATACCAACAACCTTTTCTCCTTCCATAATCAGGATTCTATGAATCGGGGTTTCCAAAAATATTTTGACCGCATCTTCAATTTCAGATTCAGGAGAAATAAAAATCGGTTTTTTAGTCATCAGGCAGCTGATCTGTTTTTCAAAAAGTTCTTCTGTATAGTATTTATGCACCTCCACTAATCCTGTAGTCGGGTCCACTTCATAGCATTCTTCGCAATGAGCCAGTTCTTTATTGACATAATTGCTTTTCTTGATGACATCCGCCACGGAAATGACTCCCAGAAGCTTTCCTTTATCATCAGTTACAGGCGCTCCTGTAATATGGTGTTCTTCCATCAGCCGGATAAATTCCTTAACACTCATCTCAGGATCAACGCTTAATACTTTTTTGCTCATTACATCTTTGATTTTCATAATTCTTCCTCCTCAAAATGAATTTACAGTTCGTCCTTTAAAATATTATAATGATAATCAGATTATTGTCAAGGCTTTTATAAATTAGGCAGTAAAATTTGAGTTTTTCAGGGTTGACTATAATAATTCAGCCCGTTTTTTCCCTTCCGGATCGGGAGAGACAATATTGAAGCTGAAAAAAATCGGAATAATTATCATAATCAAAATGGTAGAGCTGACAAATCCGATAATGATTGTTTTGGCGATCGCGCTCCACATTGAGCTGCCGGGAGATGAGTCTAAGGCTATGGGAAGGAGTGAAAGAGTGGTGGTGGTCATGGTCATCATGACGGGTCTGATTCTGGATTTGCAGGTGGAAAATATAGCCAGAGAGAGGGGAAGTCTTTGTTTTTTTACCTTCATTTCATGAACCAATACGATCCCGTTGTTGACCACAATTCCCACCAAGGCAATCAGTCCGATATAGACGGAGAGGCTTAAAGGCTCCCCAAAAAAATACATGAAAAAAATAACTCCGATAAAGGCCAGCGGAATGGTGGAAATAATAATAAAGGGCAGAAAAAACGATTCATAAAGGGAAGCTAAAACCATATAAACCAGAACAAGGGAGAGAATAATCGCAAAAAACACATTTTTCTGTTTTTCTTTCAATTCTTTGTACTCATCTCCAAAAAGGATGGCAGTGTCTTCAGAGAGTTTTAATTCCCCCAGTTTCTCCTGAATTTTACGGATCATTTTCGCAAGGCTTTCTCCTTCGTAATAGGCGCTTAAAGCCAGCATCCGCCGTTTGTTTTTCCTCCAGATTTTGGATTCCGTGCTGGTTTCCTTCATTTCAGCGATGCTTCCGAAACGGACAAAGAAGCCCTGGGGAGAAGGGATCAAAAGTTCTTTGATAAAATCAGGATTTTTGCGGTAAAAATCTTTGAGTTTCAATGTCACATCAATCTGCCTCTCATCATCTACAAATTTGGTGACAACGCTTCCTGCCATATAGGTTTTAATGGTGTTTGCCGCTTCCTCCGCACTGATGCCGAAAAGAGAGAGCTTGGATTTATCCAGATTAAACTGAAGTTCGGGTCTGGGTTCTTTAAACCGGTAAAGAACAGTCTGGATGCCCTCTATTTCCATGATTTTTTTCGCAGTTTCCGAAGCGGTTTTTTTAAGGGAATCAATGTCATCCCCGATAATTTCAAACATCAGCTCGTTGTATTGGGCGGTCTCGTCTTTCAGGCTGAAGCGGACGGTGGCCGCCTGAAACTGGGAAAACTCTTCGTTAAAAAGGGAGCTGATCTCTTCCATGCTTCTATTTTCAGCTTTTTCCAGCTCGATATCCATATTCAGACCCGCTTTTTCTTTTTCCACTTTTGCAGAGATTTTCTGGACAAAAGGATATTTTTTCAGTTCTTCTTCTATTTCCTTAGTAATTTTATCGGCTTTATCAAGAGGGGTGCCGCTGGGAAAATAAATATCTCCCGACAATGAATTGGATGCAAGAAAGTCTGTGCTTTTTTCTCCCAGTTTCGGGAAAAGAAAAAGAGACAGAATAAAAAGAATTCCTGCGCCGAGAAGGATTTTTCCCCTGTTTTGAAGGCTTTTTAAAAGAATCCGGATATATTTCCGGAGAAGGCTTTTTTTCTGAAAATAATTAAAAATTCTGTTGAGAAAAGCTTTTTTCATAAAATATTCTTTCAAGGGGATGTGAAAGGTTCTGATTTTCATATTGAGTGCAAGATTCGGGACAATAAAAACAGCAGTCAGAAGGGAGCTGATTAAGGCAAAAGCAATGACCAGCGCAAAATCCTGATACATTCTCCGGGTATTGACATCGATAAACACAATCGGGAAAAAAACAATGACAGTGCTGACAGTAGAGCCGATCATGGGAACCATAACCTGTTTCACCTGGGAGGCGATGTTTTCCGGATTTCTTTTAATGCTGTCCAGTACCACAATGGTATTGTCAACCAGCATTCCGATCCCCAGCACCAATCCGCTTAAGGTCATAATATTTAATTTGATATTAAAAAGATACATACAGGAAAGAGTGGCGAAAACAGAAATCGGAATCGATAATCCGATAATCAGGGTATTGTTCAAGGTCCGCAAAAAGATAAAAATCACAATCATGGCGATTACAGCTCCGGCAAATCCTGAACTTTTGACACGGTTTAAAGCTTCTTTGATATAACTTGCGTTGTTGAAAGAAACTTCCATTTTGATTTCTTTCGGGATAGAAAGCTTGGCAATTGTTGTCTCTATTTCATCGGCGATTTCAATTGTATTTGCCCCGCTTGCTTTCTGGATATAGATGGTGATTTTCTCTTCTCCGTTCTCCCGGGCAATCGAGTCTTCTTCCTTGTTCCCGTCTTTGACTTCGGCGATATCTTCCAGACGGAAAAGGATATTTTCCTTTGAGTAGGGAAGAAGTTTCAAAAGAGTGAGGGTATCGATTTTTCCCTTGAGCGAAACATTAATATCTTTCCCGAAAGACTTAATTTGCCCCAGAGGCATATCCAGATTGGAATTCTGGATCCATTCAGAGATTTCTTGGATAGAGGTAGAGTGGGATTTCAGGCTGGAGTAGTCGATGTTGATTTCGATTTCACGGAGTTTCCCCCCGCTGACTGTAATATTTGAAATTCCCTCGATCCGCTCCAGTTTCCGTTTTATATAATTTTCAGCAAGATTTCTCACCCGGTTCAGGTCGTCTCCTTTCAGCGTCAAAATAAAAATAGGGCTTTCAGATGGATTGTACCGGCTGATTTCAGGTTCGTTGGCTTCTTTGGGAAGTTTGTTGCGCACCAGTTCGATTTTCTGGCGGACAGCAACAGAGGCTTTTTTTATATCAATGTCAGGAAGAAACTCGATATTGACATTAGCCATTCCTTCGGAAGCGGTAGAATAAATGTTTTTAATCCCTCCGACTTCGCTCAGGTTTTCTTCAATCGGTTTGATAATAATATCTTCAATCGTGTAGGGCGACATGTTGGGATAACGGACTTCTATTGAAAGCCAAGGAGATGCGTTGTCCGGCATGAGTTCCAGCGACAAACGGGAATAGGAAATTCCTCCAATGAGAAGAATTCCGAGAATCACCATCAGGACAGAGACAGGTTTTTGAATCACAGTTTCAATTAATTTCATTGTTTTTTCTGATTTTTATTTTTTTAAAATAGAGCCATCCTCCCAAATTCAAAAAAAGAATAAAAAGGATAATCCAAATATCGTCAATTTGAGCGTAAAAAGAAAGTTTTTGAACCGGGTAAAAATCTCCGTAATAAACTTTTTTTTCAAAAAGAGCTGAAGATTCGGATGTTTTTCCATTCTGATCGACGATAAAAGTGGGTCCGCTCTGGGCGGCATGAATCAGATAAGCGTTGTTTTCAGCTGCCCGTAAAATAGAAAACCAGCTGTGAATCTCGGCAAGAGGGGTTTTTTTGAAACCAGCATCGTCTGTGACCACGAGAAAAACATCGACGCCCTGTTTCCGGAGTTCTTTGAAATGCCCCGGGCGGACATTTTCAAGACAGATAGCCGGACCCCATTTCAGACTCTCAAATTCGATGGGTCTTAAATAGTCTTTCCCGCTTGCGTACTTACCGCTTTCCACAAAAGGGACAAGGCTTTGTTTTTTATAAAAAAACCTGCTGTTTTTATAGGCATCAAGAAACACAATCGCATTATAAACCTGATTGCCTTCGTCTTTGTTGATTCCTGAAATAATAGGCGCTTCTTTGATATAGGATTTTTCATAAAAATAACTTTCAATCAAAGAATAGGAGTAGGGAAAAACCGCTTCCGGAATAATGATAAAAGGCTTCCCCCTCACATCGCTTACCAGTTCGGAATAGACATCCATGATTCTCAAAGATTCACGATCTAAATCTTCCCAGAAATCTTTCAGAAGTTTTTCATCTTTCAAAGACTCCGCTTTTTCCGCTTCTTTCCTGAATTCTTTTACCGGAATGCTTCCCTGTAAAACAGCGGCAGAATATTTCAGGGTTTTGTCTTTCTGATAATGCCAGTTTGAAACCAAGCTTAAACCAATCCAGAGAAAAATAAAACTAAAACAGAAAACAAGGGATTTTTTTTCTTTCAGAAAGAAAAAAGAATAAAGAAGGTCATTGATAAAGTAGAGCGCAAAAACCAGAAAATAGACCCCGAATAGTTTATTGACTCCCAGAAAAAAAGAAATCTTTGCTATTGGAAGAAAAATCCCGCCGGGAAACACTAAAAAAGAGTGATTCTGGATAAAAACCGTCAATACAGCGATGCTTCCAAGAACAAAAGCTCTGGAAACACTTCCCTTGATTCTTTTTTTTAAAATCGGGTAGAAAAAAAAGGGGGCAAATAGAAAGACGGCTAAGACAATGCTGGAAAAAAAATATAAAAAAAGGCTGTAATAAGGGATAAAGCCGGTTAAAACATAAAACGAAAAAAATAAAAAAATCCCGCCCGTCCACAAGCGGAAAGAAATTTGACTTTGAAGGGTTCTTTCTAAAATAAATAACGGAATAAAAGCAAAAAAAACAAAATAAGAAAAAGAAAGAGGAGGAAATGACAGCATGATAAGATCCAGCGACAGGATGGACAGAAATAGAATTTTGGGGAGTCGGGGGTTATTCTGGAGCAATGACATGATAAATATTCACTGCCAATAAAATAAAAAAAACAGAGAGCACAATAAAAAAACTGATGATTTTGAAGTAATTTTTCATATTATTTTAATTCCTCTTTATTCATTAAAAATAATGATTGTTGTCACAAAAAACAATTCTTCTTTCACTGAATATTGAATCATTCTAATAAAACCTCATTCAATTAAACTTTTCTTATTAAGATTTTAAAATAAATTTGTTTTTATAAAAGCGGTTAGCTAAATTTAATTATCGTTGATTGTGAAAACAAGAGGTCTTTGCGGGTAAATCGGTAGGGTAAGCAGAAGTAATAATTTTAGAA
>MIAO01000089.1 GCA_001829155.1 Spirochaetes bacterium GWB1_36_13
TGGGTAAAAAATCTTTAGGGTTTTCCAGGGTTGACAAACAGATTGATAGAACAAAGATTCCTAATCCTTGCCACAAAAAAAAATTGCTACCCTGAAACTTTGACCTGGCATTGAAAAAAATAACCAATTCTTAAAGATGAAAAATTGTTATATTTTACATTAATTATTGATTGGAGTTTACAATAATATGAAAATCTATAAGGTATCAGATATTATAAAAATCATTGAAAAAGACGGCTGGTATCTAGACAGACAAAGTGGCAGTCACCGCCAATACAAACATCCCATTAAGAAAGGATTAGTTACAATATCCTGTCATAAATTATCAAAAGAAATACCAATCTTTACCTTAAAAAGCATATTGCGGCAAGCACAGATTAATGAGGAGGAGTTATGAAAAAATATATTGTACTTTTCGAAAAAACAAAAGACGGATTCAGCGCTTATGTACCAGATTTACCCGGATGTGTGGCTTTTGGAGATTCTAAAGAAGAAACAGAAGAATTGATCTACGAATCCATTAAATTTCATCTTGAAGGATTGGAAAAGGAGAATCAATCCATCTCCCCTTCAATTATTGACAGTGAAATAATGGTTTTTAACTGATATTTATTTCAATAACCTAAATTATTATATTAAAAGAGAATTTTATGAAAAAATCGTATTTCAAACTGGTTTCAGTGTTTTTCTTTCTTTTTTTTGTTCAAGGAATTTTATTCAGCGAAAAAGAAAATATTTGGCAAAGTTTTCCGCCCAAAACAGAATACCTTGCACAAGCCGGGATTGAAAAAGAAAGTGTTTTAGCCCCCGATCTGATGATTTTAGGCTGGGGTAAAAATGAGTATCTGGCATATTTCCAGACTTATTTTATCGATGGAGCGGGATTTTATATTTTCGAATGGAAAATCGACAATATCAAAACTCAAAAAACAGTCTGGTCGCTTAAAGATCAGTATGATGGTGAAGATCAGCTGGAAGGCAAAAACCCGGCTGAACCCGATTTTTTAAAAATTTATTATTCTTTAAAAATAAAAACCGTCTCAAAGGTTTTAGCCAAATACAAGATTAATCCTCAATCTCAAACTGATTTGCTCAAACCGGATTCTTTTCAAGTATCTCAAAACAATTTTTCGGTCAAAACTCTGGTAAAAATGATTTATATCAAAGATTTTGAATGGGAACAGGTAAAAAGCTATCAGATCACTCTGAATAAAGGAAAACTCAAAAAAGTGATTTTATCAAAAAAATCACATCAGGATGAGGGGCTTCTCGATTTCAAAACTGCCGGAGTTTTCATCTCCCCCGACCAAAAATATTCAGCTTTCCTGACCTTAAGGATGACAAGAGGTTACGAGGGACCTCCTCACGACCTTTCTCTGAATATGGTTTATACCAGTCTGGAAAAAGGATTTAAAAAGTAAAATCATGAACTGGAGACTGATTGACACCGGAGAACTGGACGGATTCTCCAATATGGCTTTCGATGAAGCTCTTTTAGAAAGTTTTGACCCTGAAAAAAGCCTCCCCGTTTTAAGACTCTACGGCTGGAATCCCCCCGCTTTTTCGATCGGGCGCTACCAGAAAGCGGAAGAAGTGCTTGACTTGGAAAAATGCCGGGCAAATCATATTCCCGTCGTCCGTAGAATCACGGGCGGCGGAGCTATTTATCATACTCAGGAATTGACCTACAGCCTTGTCTGCACTCAAAAACACCTGCCCGGTTCTTTGAATGTGAAAGAAAGCTATAAAAAAATTTCATTTTTTCTCATCATGGCATACCGATCTTTAGGGCTTGACGCATCCTATGCGCTCGAAAATAAAAATAATACAGAGATGAAATTGGGGGTTAAGACACCTTTTTGTTTTGCTGGAAAAGAAGAATACGATATTGTGATTCAGGGCAAAAAGATAGGCGGGAATGCCCAAAAAAGATCAAGAATCACGATTTTTCAGCATGGTTCAGTGCCCTATCGGCAGAACCTGGATTATTCATCCTCTTTTCTACTCACCCCTCTTTCCCCAGAGGAAAAAGAAAGCACTGATTTGTTTTCCCAAACCGGTATCCTTTCTCCTGAAGATTTCAAGCAGAAAATTCTCTCTGCTTTTTCTGAGAATCTCTCGATTTCATTGATTGAAACTGAGCTTTCTTCAAATGAGAAAGCTCTTTATGAAAAAATTCTGAATGAAAAGAAATAACTATTTTACTTCCATTCCCACCATACAAACATCGTCTTCAAAATTCTCGGTTCCTGTATATTCTATTAATTTACCATAAATGTTATTGACAAAATCTTCAATCGGAAGGTCTTTATATTCTAATAGATAGTCATTGATGATTTCAGAAAATTCCTGCCCTTCCTGATTCATGGCTTCAGTCAGCCCATCGGTATAAAAAAGCACTTTGTCCCCGCTTTGAAGCTCAACACTGCTTTCCTGAAAAGTAATATTGGGTCTCATTCCCAGCATAAATCCTTTTGATTTTAAAAAAGTAATTTCATTTCCCCTGATCAAGAAAGGATAATTATGGGATGCCCGCGCATAAGTGAGTACTTTTGTTTTTTCATCATATATCCCGTAAAAAGCGGTCAGGAAGTTCTCGCTGATCTGCCCGGTTACTTTATCATTGATAAAGGTGAGAAGCTGGCTGGGATGGTTTTTAAACGATCCTGAAGCCTGAATCAGCGATTTTACCATACTGGTAATCAGCGCAGCTGGAATCCCGTGTCCCGAGACATCGCTGATAAATATTCCGATTTGAACCGTTTCCCGAAACTGAATAAAATCATAAAGATCCCCTCCGATCTCATCCATCGGTTTATAAAGGGAAGAAAAAGAAACGGTTTCGCTTTCCGGGGATGTTTGAGGAATCAGTTTTAATTGAATCTGTCTTGCCAGCTTCATTTCCTGCTGAAGAATCGAGTTTCTGGTTTCCACAATAGCGGTATGCTTTTTTAATTCAAAATATTCCTGAATCTGTCGGGTCATCTGATTAAAACCTTTACCCAGCTCGCCAATTTCATCGTTCGACTTGACTTTAATCTGCACATCCCAGTCCCCGCTCGCTACTTTTTGAACCCCTTTTTTCAATACCCTTAAAGATATAAGAAGAATAAAAATAAACAATACCAAAATTGTCCAATAAACCAATATCGAATAAAGAATCCCTTTTATCAGGTTATTTTCAAATTCCTGATTCATCTCATTAATCACGCTGAAATTAATCCCAACTTCCATGATTCCGACCATTTCGCCTTTGGAATTCCTGATTTGGGTCACAGCGCCCAGATACTCTCCCTCATTGTCCGCATATTGGGAAAAAAAGATTTCATCTTTATCAAAAACCTGATAGTGCATCTTGGTGGCATTGGGGTAAGGTTTCATCACCCCATAGTATCCCCAGCTGTCTGCCATATAATAAACAATATGATCGATCTTTTTAAACATCAGGATATAAAGAGATTTATTCCATGTATCTCTATTCTGATTTAAAATTGAACCGTAAATCTCTCCCTTGAGCCTCTGATAATCATCGTTTAAAAAATGTTCAGGGAGAGTGATTTTCTCAAATAAATCCCCACTGACAATATTTTTTCCCGTTTGTGCAATCACAGAAAGTTTTTCAAAAAGTTCGTCTCGATAGCGTTTATAAACATCATCATAGATATTTTTAGAAGTAATATAAATTGAACCCATAAAAAAAGGAGTAAAAATAAGGATAAATTTGATGACAAGAGAAGTTCTTTTTTTTATAAAATAGATATAAATAATTCTAAAAGCAAAACCTAAAATCACTGCTGCCAATAAAAACTGTAAATAGTAAAGCCATTGCATGATGAGGAATTTTTTTGAATATTGCCCCTTTTCAATCGTAAATTGGATTTTTCCATCAGAATCAAAAGAATAAATCTGATACCCATTCATTGAATTGGCAACAAGAAGCGTATCTGTTTTTTGGACTAAATAAGACGGCTGAAAAAGGGTTTTTCCAGCTATGTTGTTTTTTGAGATAAAGGGTAAAACAGCTCCTTTTTTTGGAATTTTAAAGATTGTCTGTTTCCCATAATCGTTTAAAAATAAATTGCCTTTTGAATCTTTAAAAATCTCTCCCGGAACAAAGAAAGGATTCGTTTCAGTCAATAATGGTTTATGCTCTCTGGTTTCATCTATTGTCCAGAGCTTGCCTTTTTTGGTTGTGTAAAAAATACTGCCTGATTGACTGCCGATAAGTTTAATGATTTCATCCGGAATATCAAGCGTCATTTCATCTTTTGCTTCACCGGTTAAAAGATTGACGCTGACCAAAGTCATGTTTTTATACTCTTTATTTTCCTTATTTTTTTTCAGACACAAAAAAAGATCTCCTTCGATTTGAAGGGAAAAAAGAAGATTTTCTGATAAAAGCTGCTCATCCTCGCTATGCGGATTTTCATAGATAATTTTTTCAAACTCCCCATTGGGGCGGTATTGAATAATCCGTTCATTTAAAACAATTCTTTCCAAATTGGTTTGAATATCTAAAACATAAAGATTATCATTTTGATCTACAGTCATTTCCCAGATTTCACTAAAATGCTTTTTTTCGTCCCTTTCTCCGTTTTTTTGAAAAAGAATTTCACCGTTCGAATTCATTTTAATCAGTCTTTTGCCTCCTTTGTCGGCAATATAGACATTGTTTTTCGAATCCCCGGCTAAAAGATAAATATTGAAAGGAAGATATTGATGAAAGGGATCATTTTTGATCGTGTCCCTTTTAATATAAATTGAAAAAAATAATCCTAAAAAAAGAACTAAAAGGACTGCAAGACGAATCCATTGTTTTTTCATTTAAAAACCCTCTTTTTATCAATTCAACTTCAAATTAAAGCTTTTGTTTTTTTATAAATTTATTAACTTTTTCCATTTATTCAAATTCTTTATTGATTTCAGATTTTTTAATTCGAACTATTCCTGTTCAAAAAGGATTTTTGATTTGAAAACTGTTTTTCCATCTGAAAAAATAATTCGAATCTCCACTCCATAGCCTGATTTATCAGAATACCCCAAAAAAGAATCAGAAACCAAAATACAGTAAGAGATTTCATATTTTTTTTCACGATGCAGTATTTCAGGCAAAAAAAATAAGGGACGGTATTTTTCAGGCATTGAAACCTGAGCTGAATCAAAAATTCTCATCGACTTGTAAAGCATATGAACGATGAAAACAGCTGCTTCCAGAGCTTCTTTTTCATTTCCGGGAACATAGGAAATCTCGTTAAGAGCTGAAACAATTTCAGACGAACGGAATACTTTTTCAGAATCTGTAACAACCCAGATATCAGGAATTAAAGGATCTTCGTTCAACAAAGCCTTTTCAAAAACAGAATAGACTTTAACTCTGTTATTCTTTTTCAAAAAATCATAATTCATTATCTCAATTACGGGATTATCGTAGTTTTTTTTCTGTTTGATTAATTCTTTCACCTCTGCCCCTTCTATTCTGAATGAAAGGAATATAAATAAAAAAAAAGAAAAAATCCGGTTTGTTTTTTCAGCATCTTTCATCTCTTATCCTCTCAATTTTAGAATTTGATTTTAATCATCTGCAGAAACGCAAAGTCATCTTTACTTTTTCTGATTGTCTGAGATTCATATTTATAAATAACCTGCAATTCAAAAGAAAGATAAGTGGTAAATTTAAATTCCAGTTTATTCGTATTTTCAAAGATATAATCTTTTTTATTTTCGGCATCCACCTGATAAAGAAAAATACTTTTGAAAGCCCAGTTTTCAAAATCCAGAATCAGCCGGGGACGAAGAGAATGACGGTAAATTTTTTTGGTCAAAAGAGGTGTTACCTGTCTTTGGAAAAGAAACATATAGGAAATACTGAAAAAACTTTTTTCATAGCGCCAGGGATAGAGTTTTGGTCCGAGTCCGTGAAAATGTTTAAAAAGAGAGTATTCGGCTTCATAGTAAAAATTATTATCTATTAAAATGCCGAATATTTTATCGTAAAGAAAGTAATCTATCGCTGAATTAAAAGAATGAATGGAAACCTTGATGATATTTTCATTCTTTCTAGTTTCGCCATATTCACCGTTTAAAGCATTATTAAAAAGAAAATCTCCTGTGTCTATAGTGCTTTCCAGATTGTATCGGAGAGATTTCCGGTAGAGATTTCCTGTTTTATAATGAAATCCAAAATCAACTGATTGAGAATTTTCTGAAAAAAGGCTATCAAAAAAGAAAAAAAACAAAAAGATGATGAATAATTTTTTTTTCATATGAACTTAAAAAAGGGACAGATAAAAATCTGCCCCCTTATTTACAGTTACTTTTTACAGATACTGGACTATGAAAAGAGGAGTGTCAAATTCCACCATATCTCCGTTTTTATGAAGCACTTTTAAGATTTTCACCTTTTTCTCAGCTGAAATCTGGTTGAACATCTTCATCGCCTCGACAATACAAAGCGGACTGCCTGCCTCAATCACATCTCCTTCCTTTGCAAAAGGAGGAGCATCCGGTGAAGGAGAGCTATAGTAAGTACCTACCATAGGAGAAACAATTTTCTCGCCTTCTACTTTCTCGGAAGATTCAACTGAATCACCTGTTTTTTTCTCTTCCAATTTAGCCGGCGCTGAAGAGGGTGTAAAAGCCGATTTTTCAAAAGGCATATTCACATTGCAGGATAATTTGATTTTTTTATTATCAAACTCGACTTCCAAACTGGTCACAGAAGTCTGGTCAATCACCTGAGCAATTTCAAGCAATTCGGCCGCAATCGGAGATTTGATATCAGTTTTTGTTTTTTTAGAAAGCGCGTCTTCCATCGTCACTTCTGCTTCTTTTTCTTTTTTAAGAGGATCGTAAATATCACTCGGAGCCTGATTTTGGCTCGGATTTTCTCTCCATTTAAAATAAGCAAGCGCCACTTGAGGAAAAAGAGCGTAAGAAATATAATCTTCTTCGCCCTGAACGAATTTTTTATCCAGTTCTTTTTTAATTTTCGGCATCATCGGCTCAAGACTGTCTGCGGGTCTGTTTTCGATCGGTTTTCTGTCTCCCAAAATCAAAGCTCTGATTTTAGGATTCATCTCTGCTGGAGGGAGTCCGTAAAAACCGGCAGCATAGTTTTTCACTTCTTCAGGAATAATTTTATATCTTTCGCCTGTAATTACATTGAAAACCGCCTGAGTCCCGACTATCTGACTGGTAGGCGTCACAAGAGGAGGATATCCTAAATCTTTTCGGACACTTGGGACTTCATTGAGTACTTCATCCAATTTATCCAGAGCTCTCTGCTGCTCCAGCTGGCTCAACAAGTTGGATACCATTCCACCTGGAATTTGGTGAATGATAACTGAAATATCAATAATATTCTGCATTTTTGTAAACTGTTTCTTTTTATAAGAAATCTTTTCAAAATATTCGCTGATTTCTTTCACAAGATGAAGATCCACTTTATTTTCAAGCCCTCTCATTTCTTCTATAATCGCTACCATGCTTTCTACTGGAGGCTGGGAAGAAAAAAGAGCTAAGGGACCGACAGCACAGTCAATTACATCAACTCCGGCTTCTATCGCCTTCACATAAGCCGCTGTCGCCATACCGCTGCTGGCATGACAGTGCAATTGAATAGGAACTGAAATTTCTTTTTTCAGGGCATGAACTAATTCATAAGCCACAATCGGGGAAAGAATCCCTGACATATCTTTAATACAAAGAGAATCAATTCCAAGATTCTGCTGTTTTTTTGCGTTGTTGACAAAGTAATCTACGGTATGAACCGGACTTTTGGTATAACAAATTGTCCCTTGAAGGTGTTTTCCTGTTTTTTTTATAAATTTAAAAGAAGCTTCCAGATTTCTGATATCGTTCAGCGCATCAAAGACTCTGAAAATATCAATTCCCAATTCTGCCGCTTTGTTGACAAAAGCTTCCAAAACATCATCAGGATAATTTTTATACCCGACTATATTTTGTCCGCGTAAAAGCATCTGAAGAGGACTTTTTTTAAAAATCTTTTTCATCCGTCTGAGTCTTTGCCATGGGTCTTCATCTAAAAACCGGAGCATTACATCAAATGTAGCGCCGCCCCATACTTCTACAGAGTGATAACCGGCATCATCGATTTTTTCCGCTATAGAGAGAATCTCATCGGTCTTAATCCGTGTAGCCCAAAGAGATTGTGGAGCATCTCTTAATGAAGTGTCTGTAATTCCGACCAATCTAGTTTTTGCTGCCATTTCGTACTCCTTTTCTCTAATTTGGCAAGGCTGCCGCACTTTAAATTTAATAAAACAATTTAAAGAATTAGTATATTTTCTTTCTAATAATTTAGAAATTTGACCGTAGTCATTAATCATTTACTAAAAAAAATCTGTTTAAACCGATTCAAGATAATGAATGACTTCTTTTTCAATAAAATCAGGCGTTGAAGAAGACGAAACTACCTGAGCCTGATGAAATTTTTTCAAATCAAGCTTCAATTCCAAAAGCGCTTGAAGATCCTCAATAAAATAGGTTTCAGGGTGATTTTTTTGAAGGAGATTAAAAAGTTTTTTAGAATTGGAAGACATTGGGTCGCCGATCACAAAACTGACATCTACTTTCGCCTGAAGTTTTAAAGCCTCGTTTTCTCTTAATGTTGTAATAGAACAAATTGACTGAATAATTTCAATCTCCATTCTATCATGAAAGAGCGCTTTTATATTCCGGCAGGCTGCCTCAAATAAAGACGCCTCGGCCGTGGTCTGGGAGACAAGAAGAATTTTTTTCCATCCTTCTCTTTCCGCCTTTTCATTGATCTGGGAAAGAGCATTGACAATATTTTCTTCTTTTTCTATAACGAAGTATTTTTCAGCATAGCTTTTCAACCCCTTTACTTCAGGATGATCGCTTTTTCCGGTAATAATGACCGCGTAGCCTTTTTTTGAGTAAGACTGAATGACAGACTGAAGCTTTTTGACTTTCACACAGGTCAAATCCAGAATTTCATATTTTTCAGAAATTTCTTTTTCCTGATTCTGCTCTATCCCATGCGTTCGAACGACTACAGTTTCACCCTCTGCAATTTCTTTTAAGTCTTCTACTGTATAGATTTCTTTTTCTTTTAAATATTGAATATAATTTTTATTATGAATCAGATGTCCGTAAACAAAAATCGGTTTTTCCTTTTTTTGAGCAAAAATTTTATCCTCGGCATATTTCACTCCAGGGCAGAATCCCGAATACTTCGGCACCAAAACTTTCAAAATACAGTCTCCGTTTTCGAACTTTATCTATAATAATGATAAAGAATTCCGCCCCGAAAAGTCAATTTTTATCTGATCTTATCAATAAAAAACTTGTTTTTTCTAATCTTCAATTGATCAATTTCTTTAAATGTGTTATTTTTATTATAGATCCTTTTAGGTAATTTAAAAAAATTTAAAGGAACTATGAATGAACAAATATATTTCTATCGACCCTCTGGTTTGCCATGGAAAACCTGTTATTATAAACACGCGAGTTTTAGTATCCAATATTTTAGCTGATTTGGCAGAAGGTCTTTCCTTCGATGAAGTTATTGAAAATTATCCTAATATTACAAAAGAAAGCATTAAGGCAGCCTTACAATTCGGAAGCGAACTTGCTCAATTTGAATCTATCCATATTGAAGAAGCTTTATGAAATTTCTTCTGGATGAGAATTTTCCTAAAAAAGCAATATATACTGAAATAATTTTAAATTGCGAAAAAACAAAATCTTTCTGTCATTCCCGCGAAGGCGGGAATCTATTGACAATAAGTGTTTTAAGTAGCAGATTCCGGTCTTTTGCAAGCAAAAACCGGAATGACAAATTTTGCAATTTAAATTCATTTGTGTATACATGCAAATTCATTGGAAAACTAAATTGGTTTTTGAAACAATTCCAATCAGATGTGCTAGAAAATAAATGTATTTTAATCAATGACAACCGATGTAAAGTATATTCTTAAGAAGTGAATCAACTCAGAGGAAAAATTACAACTGTCTTATTATGAATCTTTAAAAATGGAGGCTGCTATGAAAAACAAGATTTTTTTGTTCTTAATCATCTTTATGAGTTTTTCCTTATCGGCTCATGCTTCTTTTTGGGCTGACATAGAAACCGGAACTGTCTTTACAGGATATAACGATGTTCAAATTCCTTCTGAAGACGGGAAAGACGGAGGAGGCTCGGTTTATACTTTTTCGCTTTTCCATTATGCTGTTTTTGCCTTGAATTACGAATTTTAAACGAAATAGATTATTTTTTAATAATCTTTTAAAGGAGCAACCGATGAAAAAAATTATTTTACTGATTTCTGCCCTTGCCCTGCTTGTTTTCAGCTCATGCGGTAAAAAAGACAGCAATAAGGGACAGGAAGGAAGTAATAATACCTTGGAACAACAACAGAACAACAATAATCTGCCCGGAATACAGTCAATAGAAAAAGACGCGAAAGACAATGCTTTAACCCAGAATCAGCAAACCCAGCAGCAGACAGTTGTTTCTTCTGATACAATTAATGAAAACACTACCTATGCAGACCTGGAACAATGGCTTGATAAAGATATTGAAATAACCGGAGAAATCTCAGATATCCCTTTCACCCACAGAGCGTTTTTTTATCCCGGATATCCTAAAATCGCTCATTTTAATCTGGATGCAAACTATTCAGGACTCGCTCAGGATCTTCCTTTTCTCGTAATGTATTTTAAAAAAGAAGTAGATGTGGACAAGTTTTACATCAAATCCCTTGGGAAAAAAATGATTCTTCAGGGAACTTTTCATAAAGTGGATGGAAGCTTTTTAAATCCTGATAAACAAATGCTTAAAGAAAGAAAAGCTCACCCTGAATTTTTCATCACTGTAAAAAATTTAAAAGAAAAATAGACCCATGACCTATTTTGACATAGCTCTATATTATCTTTAAATATCAGAAAAAGCTTCTCAAATCCCCTCCGAGAAGTCTTTTTCTTTTTTTTGTTTACTATTGAACATCAGGCAAAAACCTTTACCGTATAGGACTTACTAGTGCTTGCCACTGGGCTTTCGATTGAAGAAATCCAGAAAATTGTTTCAAAAGATAATTGATTTTCAAAAACTTTCATCAAACAAACCCATATCAAATTAACGGCCGCTGAGGTTCTCGAAGCGGCAGACGATACTGGCATTTCGAGAGTCTCAATGCTCTAACTCACCCCCTAACCCCCTCTCTTGAAAAGAGAGGGGAGAAAAGAAAAAATCAATTTTTTCCCAATCAATTTTCTCTTCTTCTTCCCCTTCTCTTAGAAGAGAAGGGGGCTGGGGGATGAGTTCAAAATCCTTTGAATCTTTTTTAAAAAATGCTATCTTTATATAATGAGGTAAAGCAAAAAATGTATATCAATCCGCTTTCTGATATTGTTTTTAAATATTTACTGGGCAGGGAAGAAACCAAAGACCTGCTTTTGTCTTTTATCAATTCTGTCTTAGAAGACTCTGACCTTGAAACCATGCACTCTATCGAAAAACCTGATCTCCTGCATACCTGTTTCATGGCGTTTGACAAGAGGGACAAAGACCTTCTTTTAAGTGAAAACTTTCAGATTCATTTTATCGAATTAAAAAAATATCAAAACAATTTAAACAAACTCAAGAAAGCCCTGAATGACTGGGTCTGTTATTTCTTAAACGAGGACAGAGAGGAGGAAACCGTGAAAACAGTTTTAGAAGAAAACCCCTTACTCAACAAGGTTCATCGGGAATACAAAAAATTCACAATGGACGATCAAATGAGAGAAATTTATGAGTATCAGGAAAAAAAACGGAAAGATGAAAAAACCCTCATCAATAGTTTTTATAAAAAAGGGGTCAAAGAAGGGATCAATCAAGGCATCAAAGAAGGGGAAATCAAAGGAGAGAAAAGAGGAAAGATTGAAACAGCGAAAAATATGCTGAAAGACGGTTTTTCAACCATTCAAATTCAAAAATATACAGGGCTTTCGGTGGAAGAGATTCAAAAAATTGTTTCACAAGATGAGTGATTTATAGTTAAATTTTTATTTATGAAAAACAAAATCAGCCAAAACTATGATGCTGCTTATAAACACCTTTTTGACTATCCCGGGATGGTAAGGCAGCTTTTAGAAAATTTTATCCCCATGGACTGGGTCAAGTGGGTGGATTATGAAAAACTTGAAAAAGTCAACGCCTCTTTTGTCCGCAGAAACTACAAAAAAAAAGAATCCGATGTCATTTACAAACTCAATTTTCAAGATCAAACGGCTTATCTTTATCTTCTCTTAGAGTTTCAATCCACTGTTGACACCAATATGCCTTTCCGAATCCAGTCTTATGTCAATGACTTTTATGAATCCATCATCAAAAAGGGAAAAAAAGACCGCTATCCGATTATTTTTCCAGTCGTGATTTATAACGGCGACAAGACCTGGACGGTTCCTGATAATGTAAAAGACAAAATCGAAATCCCGAAAGACCCGAAGCTTGAACCCTATATCCCTTCTCTCAAATATTTTAAAATCATTATCAACGAGTTTAAAAAGTCGTCGCTTTTGAAGATACGAAGCATTTTATCCAGTATTTTTCTTATCGAACAAATGGATATCA
>MIAO01000090.1 GCA_001829155.1 Spirochaetes bacterium GWB1_36_13
TTTTTGATAAAAAATAAAGTTTCATTTAATTTTTAAAAATTTTTATTGAAATTCTTTTTTATCGCACCATTTTCCCTGAATGCTATCAAAAGAAATTCCGTTTTTAAGAATTTTTAAATATTCTTTTCTGCAAATGGTTTCACCGCCCCAGTTTTCAATATGCTGGGTATGAACCTGACTGTCGATAAAAAGAAAACCAAGTTCCTTAAGCTTTAAAACAAGAGTAAAAAAAGCAATTTTTGACCCGTTTGGCTCAATATGAAACATAGACTCTCCGAAAAAGCATTTTCCAATGGAAACTCCGTAAAGTCCGCCGATAAGATTACCCTCTTTCCAGACTTCCACGGAATGGGCAAGTCCTAAGAGATGGAGCTTGAGATAGGCTTCTTTCATTTCTTCTGTGATCCAGGTTCCGCTGCTTTTTTTCCGGGAGAGACTGCAGTTTTCTATAACTGATTCAAAAGCATAGTCAAAAGTAATTTTAAAAGAGTGATTTTTTAAATAACGAAGAGTTCTTTTATTCATGTGGATTTTATCAGGAAAAACAAGAAAGCGAGGATCGGGCGACCACCAAAGAATCGGTTCATCGGGAGAATACCAGGGAAAAATACCGCTTTGATAAGCGAGCAAAAGTCTTTCAGGAGACAAATCTCCACCTGCTGCAAGAATACCTTCTCGGGTTGCTAAATGAACAGGTGGAAATATTATTTCTTTGTTTAAAAGAAAAATCGGCATAATAAATACACAAATAAAACCGGAAAAAGATTTTCCGGTATTTTTAAATTTAAAGAATTGAGATTAGAAAAAATGATTTATTATTTCTTTTTATGTCTGTTTCTTCGAGCTTTTTTCTTTCTTTTGTGTTTGTTCATTTTGGTTTTTCGTTTCTTTTTTACTGATGGCAAGCGAATTCCTCCCAATTATGATTATGAGTTTTTAAATTTAGCACATTTAAATCAAAAATAAAAATTTATTTAAAACCTTTTCAATCCTATCACTGATTTTACTTCTTTCATAGTTTGAGAAGCGATTTTTTTACAGTTTTGCGCACCTTGTTCCAAAATTTCATAAACTTTTTCAGGTTTTGACCGGAAAAATTCTATTTTTTCTCTGATAGGAGAAGTCAGGGTGAGAAGATTTTTCATCAGTTTTTTTTTGCAGTCCACACAACCAATCCCTGCTTTTCGGCATTCCGTATTGATTTCCTTGACTTCCTCTTCTCCTGAAAAGTTTTTATGGAGAGTATAAATATTGCAAACATCGGGATTTCCGGGATCAGTTCTCTTGATTCTCGCCTCGTCTGTTTTTGCGCCCCTGAGTTTTTCCCAGAGAGTTTGTTCGGTTTCTTCCAGAGAAATATAATTGTTCAAGCTCTTGCTCATTTTGTATTTTCCGTCCAGCCCCAGAATTTTGGGGGTTTCGGTCAGCATTCCCTTGGGTTCGGAAAAAATGGGGGAAAAAGTAGAGTTAAATCTTCTGGCAACTTCCCGGGTCAGTTCCAGATGCTGGAGCTGGTCTTCTCCCACAGGTATAATATCTGCTTTGTAAATTAAAATATCTGCTGCCATGAGAATAGGATAAGTAAATAATCCCGCATTGATATTGTCAGAATTCTGTTCTGATTTATCTTTAAACTGAGTCATACGGGTGAGGTCTCCGTAGGGGGTGACGGTTGTCAGTATCCAGGTGAGCTCAGTGTGTTCATGAACCGCTGACTGGACAAAAAGAGAGCATTTTTCAGGGTCAACACCGCAGGCCAAAAGAGCGGTAGCAGTATTGAAAATCACATTTTCCATAGAGGAAGGGTCGTATCGGAGTGTCATGGCGTGAAGGTCAACGATAGAAAATATGGAAGGGTAGTCATTTTGAATTTTAACCCAGTTTTTAATCGCTCCAATATAATTTCCAATATGGATAATCCCGCTCGGCTGGATGCCGGAAAAAACTGTTGGCATATTTCAGTCTCCTTGTCTATTGTTTTGGTCTTCTAAAAATTCTAAGTATTTAAGGATTTTTTTGTATTCGATTTGTTTCATATACTTTTCCATATACTGATAATCAGGATTTCCTTTACCATCAATAGGTAATAATATACTCTCTTTTTCTAATCTTGTAGAGCTTCTTTTATATCCGAAGTTATATTTTCCCCTTACTTTATCCGCAATAGTAGTTATAAACATTCCACTATATCTATTGATGTATTGGCTATAGCCCAAAGACATATCAGAAGTAGCAATAAAATCTTCAGCTTTATAAACTGAGTAACCCATAGAACCTTCTCCATTTCTAATGAAAGCAATACAATTCCCTTTTTGAATTAAAGCTTCATTTTTATCAACCTGACATAAAACACCATTGTTTTGATTAGTTGCACCTAAATAATTTATTCCTCTTTTTAATATAGTTAAATGATTTAACCCTTTAGATTTACCTGGAATCAATTTATCAAAAAGTTTTCCAATTTTAAACTCTTTCCATTCTTTTTCTTTTAAGGATTTTAAATCTGTTATACTGTTTTTCTCATTTATTTTTTGAAAAATATATTTTTTGAATTTTTTAATCATTAAATATTCTTTTTCAATTATATAAGCCTTCATAAAAATATAATTAGGCATCCTCTCCTTTGTTGATGGTAAAAGTATTTTACTTCTTCTTAACCTTGTTAATGTTGCTCCATTGCTACCCCAATTAAATTTATCCATTAAGCTTTTTAGTAATGGAATAAGAAATAATGCAACAGTTTTATTTAGGTAAGGATTTTGAAGTATTTGAATATTTTGACCTGTGTAAAATTTATAAGGTTGATAAAATACAGTTTGAGTGTCTAAACCAATAATAATAACATTTTCTTTATCCATTTTATAAATTGAAGACTGAGAACAAATAAACGATTCATAACCATTATCTTTATCTGATCTTGTGATATAAGGAATTTTTCCTTTTTTAGTTATAAGTTTATTTTTGTCAATACCACTTGATGTTGATGTTATTGTGAAAATATCATCTAATACAAAATCTTTCCATTCTTGATTTTTTAAATTTAATTCCACATTAATCCTCTAATCCAAACAAATAACCCTTCCCATGAATTATCATTTTAAACTCAAAAGTCAGGTAATCTGCTATAGTATTTTCAAAATCTTCCTCACTCGGAATTTCATCATTAAAATAATAGAATGAGTGTAACCATTCATCTTCTGGCTCAATAATTGTTTTTACCATAAATTTGCTTTCGGCAGGAGCATCATGTTTCCAGCAAGAGATTAAAAGAGCTTTTTTTTCTTTAGCTCTTTCTGTTTCTATTAGTCCTATATGCTTATTAACTACAAATCCATCATCTTCAAAATTTATAAATTTACAATATTTTTCTTTTGGGTGGGCTTTATTTGCAGTAAAAATTGCAATACACGGGTTTGTACCTATTCCATAAAAAGTATTTTTATTAAGAGTGATAACGCCTTCTAAAGTATGTCTTTCTAATATGTTTTTCTTTACAAGTTTATCTTCATTAGTTTTTCCGACCATTGTTGATTGTGGAATTATTACAGCACATTTCCCCCCATCTGTTAAAGAGTCTAATAAATGTTTTATAAAAGTAATTTCCGATAAGTGAGCATTTTCTTTACCTTTAGCTTGTGAATAAGGAGGATTCATCAAACCAATAGTAAATTTATTTTTTCTCAACTCATCAGAAGATTTTTTTAAAAAATCATCACAAATTAAATTACTTTTTCCATCTCCTCTTAAAATCATATTTGTAGTAGCGATTGAGAACATATCTTCTCTAACTTCTATTCCAAATATTTGGTCTTTTTTTATTTTATTTCTATCTTTTGGGTCTGCTTTTTTTAACATAGAGTGCATCGCAGCAATTAAAAAGCTTCCTGTTCCGCAACAAGGATCAAAAATAATATCAGAAGGTTGAATATCCAACAATTCACAAAATAATTCAGTAATATGTTTTGGAGTCAGTACTACGCCTAAAGTTTGACCATCGCCCCCGCTGTATCTAATAAATTCTCCATAAAATTTTCCTAAGACATCTTCTGGGGTATTAGCAATAACAGATTTTAAAATGTTATTTTTTAAGTATTCTGTAAAATATTTTAAGGGTGTTTTTTTTAATCGGTCATCAATACGGTTTAACAAAGTCCTGTCTTTTATTGTTGTAAATTGATTTAAGATTTTATCTTTTTTTGTTTCAGGCTGAACTTCTACCCTGGTCATATAGGTTGAAAGTGCATCAAATATTTTCTGTCCGTCTGTTTTTAAAGAATCTCCTATTAAGGAATCAATTGTAAATGAATTGTCTTGCAAAGCAAGTAATATAGCTGAAACAATAAGTGGCTTTTCAGAATCACCTAATTGTCCATAATTCCTAAGATATTCATTAAGTTCTTTGGATTTGCTAAGAATATCTTCCAGTTCTAAAGTTTCAGCAGGTGTTTCTTTTAAAACTTGTTCTTTGTAATATTTTTCTATATTTTCTTCAGAAAAATTTTCAAAATTTTCCACCTTTTCAAGGATTTTATACCCATTTTCATCAACATAAATAGGTTTAATTTTGTGATGTTTCTCATTTCCTGAACAACCAAAAGCGAATATTTTTTTAAAATTAGTTTTTGTTAAAATTTCTTTTGCATAATGGAGAGTTCCGTTTTCAGCATAATCAGAAATAGATTTATGATCCATTAATAAGGTATAACCGTCATCATTGTTATATATTGCTTGTTTATTTAAATCTGCTTTATCTTCAATAACAATTATAAAATCTCTTGATTTACAAACAAATTCAGGAAATCCGTTTTTACCAGTTCCTTTTTTTGAAGCTGTTTTAAGGGCATCTTGTATTTCTTTTATATCACTCCCATTCGGAGTAAATTTTATTCTTGCATTATTTAATAAATTTCCTATAAAAAAATCTGTTTTTCTTTCGTTAGCCATAAGATGTCCTTTTATTGAACGACAGTTTTACAATAAGCCCGATAAACCGAGCCTGAAAAACCGCCGGTAGTTTTTGTTATCTCGAGAGTAATCACGGCAGTATAGATACCGTTTTGAACCAGATTTCCCCTGTTGTCTCTGGCGTTCCATTCAATCTGAAGGGGATTGGAGACTGAAGAAGACGAATTTTCATAAACTGAGACCAGATTGCCGTTTTCTGAAAATATTTCCAGTTTCCATTTGTATTCTGAGATGCCGCTGGTAGAATAATTGACCCGGAAAGTTGCAGTCTGGGTAGCGGAATTAAAAGGATTGGGATAGCTGTAAAAATTGGAAATAATGCCCTTGTCTTCTTTCACGCATCCGGAAAAAAGAAAAAAAACAAAAAGTAAAACAATTTTTTTCATAAAAATCTCCGGTTTTTTATAAAATGAATAAATTAAATTTAATTTTATTTTCCCGAAATATGGAATTTCTAAAAATATAAATTTAGAATTATTCTACTGCTTTGGAAATAAAGGTGAAAATAGTTATATTAAGATAAGAAATATTTTTAAAGGATTCAGCTAAATGGAAAACTTTATTCAAGAAGAGAAGATTCATCAGATTTTAAAAGAAAAAAAGAATCCGAATGCGGAAGAAGTCCGGAAAATCATTAAAAAAGGTCTTGAAAAAAAGGGATTGACGATAGAAGAAACGGCTGTTTTAATCAATACAGAAGATGAAAAACTCCTTTCTGAAATTTATGATGCTGCTTATCAGATAAAAGAACAGATTTACGGCAATCGACTTGTTTTTTTTGCTCCGCTTTATGTGACCAATGCTTGTCAAAATGATTGTCTTTACTGCGGATTCCGTTCTTCCAATAAAGAATTGAAAAGAAGAACCCTTACAATGGATGAATTGGCGGAAGAAGTTCAGATTTTAGAAGATATGGGGCATAAAAGAGTTTTGCTTGTTTATGGAGAAAGCCAGAAAATAGGTTATCTTGCGGAATCAGTGAAAACGGTTTATCAGACAAAGTCGGGGAAGGGGGAAATTAGGCGGGTTAATGTCAATTCTGCTCCTTTGACCGTTGAAGAATATAAAATTTTAAAAGACGCCGATATTGGAACCTATCAGTGTTTTCAAGAGACTTATCATCAGGAAACTTATCAGAAAATGCATGTTTCCGGAAAAAAAACGGATTATTTCTGGAGGCTTTATGCTTTAGACAGAGCTCAGGAGGCGGGGCTGGATGATGTGGCTGTCGGAGTCTTATTTGGGCTTTACGACTGGCGTTTTGAGGTACTGGCGCTGCTTCAGCATTCTGAGCATCTGGAGAAAAAATTCGGAGTAGGTCCTCATACGATTTCTTTTCCAAGGCTAGAGCCAGCGTTAAACGCACCAATGTCTATTGATCCGCCTTATCCTGTGAGCGATCATGATTTTAAAAAAATAGTGGCTGTCTTAAGAATCGCTGTTCCTTATACAGGATTGATTCTGACAACCCGTGAAACCCCTGAATTCAGAAGAGAGCTTTTTAATCTGGGAGTCTCTCAGGTCAGCGCCGCTTCAAAAACTTACCCGGGAGGATACAAGGATTCTATCTCCCATATGCCTGAGATGGAGCAATTTACTTTGGGAGACACGCGGAATCTGGATGAAGTGATTTATGATATTCTGAATATGGGATATATTCCCAGTTTCTGTACCGCCTGTTACCGGCTGGGCAGAACAGGGCATGATTTTATGGAATACGCAAAACCGGGAGATATCCATAAGTTCTGCACTCCAAATGCACTTCTGACATTTGCGGAATATTTGCTTGATTACGGTTCTGATAAAACAAAGAAAAAAGGTCTGGATTTTCTTGAAAAAGAAAAATCAAAAGTAGATCCGGCGCTTCTCCCTGTCTACGAAAAAAAGCTGGAAGAAATAAAACAAGGCACCCGGGATTTATTTTTCTGACACTTTTATTCGATATTATTCTATAAGATGAAAATAGCAGTATTTTTTCAATTATTTATGATGATTTGCCTCAATTCTTTTTTGTTTGGAAAAAAATTAAACCATTTGGAAGAAGAAGGGATTTTCGGAGCGGTCAAGGTAAAGATAGAGCAGGAATTTCTTTATGATGATGAATTGGGTAAAATCATCAAAAAACTTCAGGCAAAAAATATTTATCATTATAACCGGGACGGATTTTTAATTCTGTGGGAAATCTATGACGAAGCAAACAAACTCGTGAGTGAAATAAAATATTCTTATGACAGCAATTGTAATGAAAAAGAAAGAGTGGAAAATAATTTTCAGGATAATATATGCTGGAGATATCAAAGTGATTATACTGAAAAAGGAAATAAAAAAATAGAAGTAATCTATCATTCCAAAAGCAGTGTTTTTTTTGAAAAACTGGTTTACCGATATGACGAAAAAGGGAACGAAATTGAAGTCTTAAAATATTATTCAGACGGCAGGCTGCAAGCCAGACTGGTTTCAGAGTATGATGAAAATGGAAATAAACTAGTCTGGGCAGAATACAAAGGGGATGGGAAGCTGAACTGGAAGCAACTTTATTATTATGATCAAAAAGAAAATCAAAATGTTTGGTATGATTATGACGGGAGCGGAAAAATCAAAGAAAAAAACATTTTTGTACTGGATGAGAAAAAACGGGAAAAAGAAATGATCCGTTATAACAGTCAGGGAGATGTGGAAAAAAGAATTGTCAAAAACTTTGACAAGGAAGACAGGGTTGTTGAAGAAATTATTTATAATAATGAAAATCAAATGGAATGGAAATGGGTTACGGATTATTTTGAAAACGGGAAAAAGAAGGAAGAACAGGAATTTAACGCAGATGGAGTTCTGGAAGTAAAAACCCGTTGGAAGTACGATGAAAAAGGAAACCCGGTTTTAAAAGAAGTCTTTGAAAGAGTGATCGATTTTGGAGAGGAACGCTTTCGGATGGCGGGCGGAAATGAAATTATTTATGAATACTGGGAAAAGTAAATTGATTTAGGGTGAAAAATGATTTTCAAATCTAAAGTAAAAATATTTTGCAATCATTTATTTTCAATCACTTATATATATTACAACGCCTCGAAATCATTATTTTAATTTATTTCTAAAATAAAATTTGCTTTTGCCTTGTAATTTTATAAATTTAAATAAGCCTTTTGAAGGCGGGCTAATAGCTCAGTAGGTAGAGCAACGCCCTTTTAAGGCGTGGGTCGAAGGTTCGAATCCTTCTTAGCTCACTTTTTTGGCGCTTTCAATGCTCCCATCGTCTAGCTCGGTCAGGACATCGGGTTTTCATCCCGGTAACAGGGGTTCAAATCCCCTTGGGAGTATTTCTCTCTTATCCATTCAATAAAAAAATTCTTTTTATTCTCAAATGTTTCATCTTAGCTCAAATACTCTCAACTTGGACTTGTTTTTTTATTTCAATTTTAATATTTTTAATATGGAAAAATTTTATTTTTGACTTGAAAAACAAATGAAATAACAAAAAAAGGAGTATCAAGATGAAAAGAGTCTTTAACTTTAATCCAGGACCCGCTACCCTTCCTCTTCAGGTATTGGAAACGGCTCAAAAAGAGTTTATCGATTACAAAAATACAGGTATGTCGATTATGGAACATAGCCACAGAGGAAAAGATTTTGAAGCTGTTGTGAATGAAGCTGATACCCTTTTTCATGAACTCTGGAATATTCCATCCAACTTCAAAGTCCTTTTTCTTCAGGGCGGAGCCAGCAGCCAGTTTTTTATGGTTCCTATGAATCTGGCAGGAGACAAAACAGTTGATTATATCTCAACTGGAGTCTGGTCTGAAAAAGCAATCAAAGAAGCTCAAATCCTTGGAAAAAAAGTGAATATCGTTGCAGATACCAAAGACACCAATCACAATAAAATCCCAAAACAAGGGGACTTAAAACTCACTCCAGATGCCGCTTATGTCCACATCACTACCAACAACACTATTTTTGGAACCCAGTGGCACTACACTCCAGATACAAAAGGAGTGCCTATTATTGCCGATATGTCTTCCGATGCGCTTTCTTACCCTCTGGATTTCAGCAAATTCGGGATGGTTTACGCAGGAGCTCAAAAAAACCTCGGCCCTTCCGGAGTAGCGGTTGTAATTATCCGGGAAGACCTGATGGAAAGAGAGCCTAAAACTATCCCTACCATGCTCAAATACTCTACCCATGCAAAAGAAAACTCTCTTTACAATACTCCTCCTTCTTTCTCTATCTACATGATTAATCTTATTTTAAAATGGGTAAAATCAGAGGGCGGACTTATTAAAATGGAAGAAAGAAACCAGAAAAAAGCAGGAATGGTCTATGATGCTATGGACAATTCAAATGGATTTTACAAAGGTCATGCTGAAAAAGACGCAAGATCACTCATGAATGTTACATTCGTCCTTGCAAAAAAAGAACTGGATGATGTTTTTGCAAAAGAAGCGGCGGCAGCAGGACTGGTAGGTCTGAAAGGACATAGATCTGTAGGCGGAATGAGAGCTTCTATCTACAATGCGATGCCTGTAGAAGGATGTGAAAAACTCGCTCAGTTCATGAACGATTTCGCAAAGAAAAATAAATAAGGAAGGTCAGAATGTATAAAATTCAGCTTTTAAATAAAATTTCTCACTTAGGATTAAACCTTTTACCAAAAGACAAATATGAAAACTCTGAAAAAATGGATAATCCGGATGGAATCTTAGTCAGAAGCGCTGACATGCACACAATGGAACTTCCTGCAAACCTGAAAGCAGTTGCCAGAGCAGGAGCAGGAGTCAATAATATCCCGATCCAAAAATGTTCTGAAAAAGGAATTGTTGTTTTCAATACTCCCGGAGCCAACGCAAACGGAGTAAAAGAACTTGTTATTCTGGGGCTTTTAATGTCTTCCAGAAAAATCCTTCCCGGAATCGAATGGACCAAAAGTCTCCTTGGAAAAGGAGCTGAAGTACCTGCACTCGTTGAAAAAGGGAAAGGAGACTTCGTAGGCCCAGAAATCAAAGGCAAAAAACTGGGACTGATTGGGCTCGGCGCCATTGGTGTCTTGGTTGCCAATGCGGCTCAATCCCTCGGAATGGAAGTAACAGGATTTGACCCATATATTTCTGTTGAAGCGGCATGGGGACTTTCCAGCAATGTGAAAAGAGCAACCAGTTTGGATGCGGTTTATGCCGATTCAGATTATATTTCTCTCCACCTCCCCTACAACGACAATACGAAAAAAATGATCAACGCTTCTGTTTTCGCCAAAATGAAAAAAGGAGTCAGAATCTTAAACTTTGCAAGAGCTGAACTGGTCAACGATACAGATATGGCAGCCGCTCTTGAGTCAGGCTCTGTTTCATGCTATGTCACAGATTTCCCCAACGAAGAAACCCTGAAAATGAAAAATGTTGTCCCTGTTCCTCATTTAGGCGCTTCCACTCCAGAATCAGAAGACAACTGTGCTGTTATGGCGGCAGAAGAAATCAGAGATTTTCTGGAAAACGGGAACATTGTTAATTCTGTTAATTTTCCAAACTGCGACCTTGGAAAATGCGCTGCTAAAAAAAGAATCACTCTCCTCCATCAAAATGTACCCAACATGGTTGGACAGATTACAGCAATTCTCGCCAATGAAAAAATCAACATTGCCGATATGCTCAATAAAAGCAAAGGAAACCTTGCCTACACAATGATTGATTTAGATAATGAAGTAAGCGAATCTGCCTTAAAATCCCTCAATGCGATTGAAGGTATGATTAAAACCAGAGTTCTTTAAAAAAACTTTTAACCAGCGGTAGTCTTACCGCTGGTTTTTTTCAAAAACCATGAATCTTATCCCTCAATCCAATGATTTTTTACTCTATTTTTTTTAATAATCCTCGTCTGCCCATCCCACATCGGATAAAAATTCATCGTAGGTGCCGTTGAAAATTGAAATTTCATTTTTATCAAAAACAATCAGCTTGGTGGCTACGGCGCGCAGGTGCATTTCGTTGTGCGTGACCATGATGACAGAACCATCAAAATTATCCACCGCTTCAATCAATGAATCACAGGACTGCATATCCAGGTGGTTGGTCGGTTCATCCAGAAACAGGAGGTGACAGGGTGTGACCAGAATTTTTCCCAGCATGACACGGCTTTTTTCTCCCCCCGACAAAACCTTGATTTTTTTCAAAGCCGTATCGCCTGAAAACATAAGTCCGCCCGCAATACACCTTGCTTTGGTTTCAGTACACTGTTTGTCCGAGCTTTTGATCTCTTCCATTACGGTGAGGTTTTCATCTAAATTCATTTTATTGGTCTGCCCGAAATATCCCACTTTCAAGACAGGGTGGCGATTGACCGTTCCGCCTACCGGTTCGAGTTCTCCAGCCAAGAGTTTTAAAAGGGTGGATTTTCCTTTTCCGTTTTTCCCGATAATACAGATCCGATCCCTTTTTCCGACATAAAGAGTAAAATCATTGATCAGATAAGGCTCTTTCCCGTTGTATGAAAAACAGATCTTTTCACCCGACATCATCTGGTTGGAAGCAAAAGGAGCGCTGTTGAAATAGAGTTCAAGGTCTTCTATCTCGTCCAAAACTTTCATTTCTCCCTGTTTTTCCAGTTTTTTGACTCGCGATTGGGCACGGCTGGCAAAACTGGCTTTCGCCTTAAACCGGGCAATAAAAATTTCTTCCTGTTTTCGTTTTTTAGCTTCATTAGCACGGGTTTTTTCATAAATCTCTTCTTCCTGATTGATCAGTTCATAGAGTTTTTCCGTATCGCCTTTGATTTTTTTCGCTTTAGACCTGTGTATTGCCACAATATGAGTGGAAACGCTGTCCATAAAACTCCGGTCGTGAGTAATGAGGATAAACTCTCCTTCCCAGTCTTTTAAAAAGCTTTCCAGCCAGCGGATCGCCACAATATCTAGGTAGTTATTCGGTTCATCGAGCATCAGCATATCAGGATTGGATACCAAGAGTTTGGCAAGGTTCATCCGGATCTGATACCCCCCGGAAAACTCCTCGGGGCTCCTTTCCATATCCGCTTCAGAAAACCCTAGTCCTGAAAGAACTTTTTCCACTTTCCAGGTATCGTATTCTTCGTCTTTGGGCAGCCCCAGACAGCATTCTTCCAAAACAGTGGGCTTGGTAAACTTAAGGTGCTGTTCCAAATGCCCTATCCGGTAGCTTTTTGGAATACTGATCGTGCCCGAGTCAGGCTCCACATTTCCCAAAACCATTTGAAATAAAGTTGATTTTCCGTGCCCGTTTCTTCCCACCAGCCCGATTTTTTCACCGCGGTTTACTGTAAGGGTTAAATCTTCAAATAAAATTTGTTTCCCGTATGCTTTACTGATATTGACTATATTGATCAAAATCTTCCTCCCGGATTGAATTGCTATGAAATAATTCAAACGCCTTTCCCATAAAAAAAGAAAACCTGTCTGTGATGAAAGATGAGTCGTTCCCATTCTGAGCAAAAAAGCTGTTTTTATAACAATTTGACTATTTCAGACATAAAATTTATTAAAAGATGGTTCAATAATAAACCGGTATTTAAAAATTTTGACAGTGTTTTAAAATGGGAGGGATTTTTTTCTGTGGCAGTATTTTTTGGGTTATTTTATTTGCAAGTTTTTCTAACCTATCGCTGCCCGAGTTAATT
>MIAO01000091.1 GCA_001829155.1 Spirochaetes bacterium GWB1_36_13
ATATCATCTGAAAAAATTTGCTGATTTAAATTAATCCCTATTCCTAAAATGAGAAATTCTTTTTCTTTTTCTAAAAGGATTCCGCCCAGTTTTTTATTTTGCCAGTAAATGTCATTCGGCCATTTCATAAAAGCTTCTATACTGTAGTTTTTATTCAAGACTTCAATCGCTGAAACCGCTGCAACAAATCCAAGGTGAAACGGTTTTTTTTCATCAGGCAGGAGAAGGGAGTAAAGAAACGAGCTTCCTTTTTCAGAACTCCATGTCCGGTTGAGTCTGCCTCTTCCTTTTGTCTGTCTGTTTGTGAGCACTCCCAAAAAAGGGGCAGGGGATAAACCATTGATGAGTTCTTTTAAAAAATCATTGGTTGATCCCAGATGGTCAAAAAAAAGACTTCTCATCCGCCACCGACTAATCTGATAATTTCCAGTACATCTCCTTCTTTTAAGAAGGCATTCAGATCTGAAAGAATTGTTTTATTTTTTTCAATGATAATTTTTTTTTCAGGAATATTTTTATTCTGAAGAAATTGAATCAAAGAAAGATTTTCTTCTATTTCGATGATTTCCCCATTAACCTTAATGTTCATTTTTAACCTCATATTCAGAAAGTGATGCCGACATATCCGACAAAATTATCGGAAAGAATAATATCGCTGCTGGTGTAATAGTCTATGATTTCAGGCGTATAATCATCAAAATACTTTGCAAAGGCGCAGACAGAAGCAATAGTCCCTCCGCTGCAGGAAGACTGTTCTTTAAGGCTTCTGGAAGGAATATTTTCCAGGTTTCCGGAAAGAATATCATGAATCAGGCGTTTGTCATTTTCTTCCTTTACCCATTTTACCGCTTTTTCTCCTGTACCGTAAGGCGCAAATCCGTAATTAACCCCATAATGAGTTAAATCGGATGCTCCGATGACAATAATATTCTGATCGTTTTTTAAAGCAATTTCCTTTATTTTTTTTCCCAGTTCCAGAGCCAGAGAAGAGGGGGGAGCTCGAAAAGCAATCAAAGGGGTTTCTGGAAAAAAATATTTAATCATGGGAAGAGAAACTTCAATCGTATTATCGCCTGTATTATGATCTTTTTTTGAGTCAGGAAAATGCTTTATAATCTGATTGGTCAGTTTTGAATCAAATCCAATGTCTCCTAAAGGAGTTTCAGCTTTTTCAAAATCCAGATAAAAAACAGGATGGTATGATCCGAGATGCCCTCCAATCAGGCAGATACGATCGGGATTCGGGTTGTTTTCTTTTAAAGTTTTTAAGACATGGGCAGTCAATTGCCCTGAAAAATACCAGCCGGCATGGGGAACAATTCCAGCTCTTTTATTTTTTGACTTTATTTTAAAATTCTCTATTTTTTCTTCTATTGTTCTGATACAAGATTGTTTGTCATGCGGATACCAGCCTTCTGGAAGCCTCATCCGGTAATGGGACATTTTTTCCTCCTTGAAAAAGAAGTCTATAATATAAATATTAATAAAAAATCAAACATAAATGAAAAGAAATCCGATTTTTTTATTTTTCCGTAATAAAAGAAGATATGAGAGAGGCAAATCTTTTTGGTTCTTGAATAAACAGAGAATGGTCTCCTTTTTCAAAAAAATGAAGCTGGGAATCTTTTATTTTCTCTTTCATGAAAAAAGCCGTATCTTGAAGGTAATACTGGCTTTTCATTCCATATAAAAGAAGGGTGGGTATATTGATTTTATCAACTATTTTTCTATAATCTGCCTGGGTTAAGGTTTTCCAGATGCTGACTAAAGAAAGAGTGCGCTCATGGTTGAAAACCCGCTTTCTTTGATAGAAAAAATCCGGTTTTTTCTGAAACATCTCGTTGTATTCCTTGTTTAATCCTGATGTTGAAAGTTTTATAACCCCATCCCCCAGATCTTTTAGAAAAGCCTCAATCATTTCCTGATTGATTTCCGGAGAGTAATTTCCGTAAATCCCCAGTTTCCATTCTGAGTCGGTCATGAGTTTGGGGGATTGATCAATAATGGCAATTTTTGAAAGAAGATCGGTCTGATAGCGTGAAATATACTCAAACAAAGTTAAAGCGCCCATGGAATGTCCAACCGCAATGACAGGATAAGGCTTATGATAAACATGCGTCAGGAAATATCGAAAGTCTTCTGCCATTTTTCCAACGCTTGCATCAGTATCCGGATCGCTTTGACCATGCCCTCTGGCATCCCAGAAATAAAAATGAAAATCCGGAAAAAATTTTGTAAGATCGGTCATTAAAGAAGATTGAGCGCTCCAGCCGTGAAGAAAAAAAACACTATAAGGAAGAGAGCCTGTCTGTTCAAAATAGTAAATTTTTTTTTGATCAAAGCTTTCAAAAAACGGCATAAAAAACTCCTATTCTTAAATGAATAGTATTAAATTTAACAATCGTTGTAAAAAATTAAAAATGATTTGCCGGGAGCAGAGTGAAATGAGAATAGACCATCTTGTATTGGAAGAGCTCGATAAATGGGATTTACCCTCGAAGGCTATGGCTATTCTAACCGATATCCAGGAAATTTCTAAAAATAATATTGAAAAAAAAACCAATGTTTTGGAGCGGTTTGAAATTCCGTTTAAATCAGCTTTTGTTGATTTTTTTAATAAAGAAGGAAAAGAAATTGCTGAGAAAAGTCCAGATTATCTAAATCTGCTTCATAATGAAGTGTTTCAGCAGAAAATTATTGATTTTTCGTTTGGCAATAAAAAAACGGAAAGAAAAACCAATTATTTTAAAGATGCTTTTGAAGAATACATCCGTTTAGTGGAAAAGAAAAAAAATAAAGCTCCTGAAAAAGAAAAAAAAGAAAAAGGTTTTTTAGGAAAATTAAACGATTCGAAACTCATCCCGAAAATAAAAGATTTAGTTGAATTTATTTACATTTACCGTTATAATACTAAAAATACAGAGAAAGTTCTGGAATTTTTAAATTCGGTGTATCAAAAAAAATACGGACCTAATTTTTTGCAGGATAATATGGATCTGTATCAATTTATTGAAACAGAAATTGAAGGATTGGGGGCGATTGAAAACAAAATGAAATCAATTGAAACTTCTTTAAAAGAGGATAATTATACCACGATTCATTTGATAGCGCTTATTTATTGGTTTTATGCCCGGGCAGACCTCGCAAGCTTAATGCTTCTTCTTGAAAAAATAGAACTGGATGAGGTTTTTAGAGAATATATTATTGAACTGATTTTAAAAAGATGTGAAATGAAAAGTGAAGATGAAAAAATACAAGAAAGTTTTAAAAAAGCGAAAGAAATGATTAAAGATATTATTAATAAACTGAATAATAATGAAATACCGGTAGTATCCAAGGGGCTTTTTGAAAAACTGATTATGTACGGTATTAAGTATTTTCCTAATTTTTTTGAACTGAAAGTAGTGAGCCGGATCCGGCAGAATGTTTATAATTATATAAAAGCTGAGAAAATAAAAAATGGCTGAAACAATTCATACAGAAATACTGATTATCGGTTCCGGAATTGCCGGGGGCACAGCTGCTTTATATGCTTCCAAACTGTTTGAGAGAGTCACTTTGGTAACCAAAGAAAAAAATATTGAAAACTGCAATTCCTATTATGCCCAGGGTGGAATCATCTACCGCGGAAATCCTGACAGCCCCGAACTTTTGGTTCAAGACATTCTTTATGCCGGGGGGAAAATTAATAAAAAATCGGCTGCAGAGGTTTTGGCAAAAGAAGGACCTGATTTAGTGGAAGAAATTCTGATAAAAGAACTTGAAATTGATTTTTCAAAGAACGAAAAAGGCGAGCTTGATTTAACCGAAGAAGGCGGGCATCAATCCAGAAGAATTATTCATTCTGAGGATCAGACAGGGAAAAAAATTGAAATTGCTTTGACCCAAGCGCTCTATCGACAGAAAAATATTGAGATTATATCTGATTTTATGGCTATTGACCTCATCAGTTCCAGCCACCATTCGCCCAATCCTCTGGATGTCTATGAAGAACCTGAGATTTTAGGGGTTTACGGCTTAAAAGACGGAAAAATCATCAAGATATTAAGCCGTGCCACTATCCTTGCTACAGGGGGAATCGGCAATATTTATCTTCACTCTACGAATCCGGATATGGCAAGCGGAGACGGGATTGCTATGGCAGACCGCGCGGGAGCCAGAATTATCAATATGGAATATACCCAGTTTCACCCGACGACACTTTTTCATAAAGACAGCAAACGGTTTTTGATTTCAGAGAGTGTGCGGGGCGAGGGCGCTGTGCTTAGAAATAAGAAACAAGAAGCTTTTATGGAAAAATATCATCCTATGAAAGATTTAGCCCCCAGAGATATTGTTACCCGGGCGATACTTTCCGAGATGACCGAAAGAAAAGAGAACTATGTTTATCTGGATTTAAGCAAAGTCGGCACAAAAGAAAAAATAAAAAACCGATTTCCCCATATCTACCATTCCTGCATGGAATATGATATTGATATTACAGAAGAAATGATTCCAGTGGTTCCGGCGTATCATTTTTCATGCGGAGGGATTTTTACTGATATTTTTGGAAAAACAACTTTAAAGCGGCTTTTTGCAGTGGGAGAAACTGCCTGTACCGGGCTTCACGGAGGAAACCGTCTGGCCAGCACCTCTTTATTGGAAGGACTGGTCTATGGACAAAGAGCGGTGGATTGTATTTATAAAAATTGGAAGAAATATAAGAAAATAAAAAAATATGAGATTCCTCAGTGGAAAGTGACAGGCGATGAAAAAGAGGATAAAGCGCTGATTTTTCAAGACTGGGGTACTGTCAAAAGCATTATGTGGAACTATGTGGGACCGATTCGCAATTCAAAACGCCTTGCCAGGGCTTTAAAAGACTTGAATCAGCTGGCCGATACAGTGGAAGATTTTTATCTTTACTGCTATCCTGAAAGAAATATCATCGAGCTTCGGAATGGAATCAGAACAGCCAAAGTTGTGGCGCTTTCCGCGTGGAAAAATAAAAAAAGCATTGGCGCGCATTTCAGGGAAGACTGATGGCGTGTGTTAAATGTATTGAAAATCAAGAAAATATCGAATGGGAAGAGCAAGAAGAAAAGCCTTTTTGGATTGATAGTCTTGAGTCATTGTTAGAAGGTTATTCTTATTCAGGTGTGAAAAAGTGTCTGGATTGCTCTTCTTTCTGGTTCTTTTCAAGCGAAGATATTTATCTGGATCCAAGAGACAGGGGCGGTCCCCCCAATTATGTGATCATTCGCGGAAAAAAACTTTCTCAGGAAGAGATTGATTTTATAATTTATCCAAAGGTCAAACATCTCCCGAAATTGCCTGAACATTTATTAAAATACTGGTTTATTGACTATTATATTCACCAGCTGGAAATCAAAGAACCGGATGGTCTCAAAGATTTTGCATCGAATCTTTCCGATACGATTTTTCCGGTTTTAAAAAACGCGCTTTTTCAATGGTATCTTGCTCACTATAAAGATGAAATTGAAAAAAGCTATTTAAGGGAGAATGACCCTTCTTTTATCCTTTTTGAAACAAAGGAATATTTTCATTTTTCTAAAGCTGTTTTTTTAGACTCTGAAAGACTTGCGTTTGTTTATGAAGATGATGAAAGCAATTCAAAGCTGGCGGTTTTTTCTATCGTAAAAAAAATGATGATTTTTGAAATTGTGCTTCAAAAACCCCTCTTTTTTTATTCACAATTAATAGAACCGATTATGGTGATAGAAAAATATCTTATAATCCTGCATCGGAAAAAAGAGGATGATTTGAATCAGTCTGTTTCTATTCCTGAGGCTTTTTCTGTCTATGATTTCGACGGAAACCTGATTCTTTTAAAAGAGCTGGAATGGGAAGCAGAAGAAATACCCTGGGCTTCCTTGATAGAGGGAACAACCCAAAACCGTTTTTTTCACAATTTTCATTTTTCGCTCAAAAATGGGTTTCTTTTTTATGCCCAAAAGCATCATTTGCTGGGTTTTGATTTGGAGAAAAGAATTTTAGTTTATAATTTCGATATTCAAGAGTCTTTTTTTACAGGCGAAGTTTTTTTTAAGGAAAATTCGCTTTTATGTTATTTGAGAAATGGAATGGTTGAGTACGATTTCAATGCGAATCAGATAGATAAAGGATATTGTATTGTCGAAGAAAAACCTGTTTTTATGTTTCCCAATTTTTTTACTTTTTTTCAAAATGGGCAGGCGGTGAATCCGAAAACTGGAACAAGAATCCAGTATCCTGAAATTATTGCGCCCTGTATTGGTGGAAGAGAAAGCGTTTTAGTGCCGTTTGAAAAAGAAATCAGGGTGATCGATGAAAAGGGAAATAATTTGGCAAAGCATTATTTTAAAATACTGGGAAGTTTTGATGAAGAGCCTCAGAGACTGGATCAAAAATCATTTTTTGATGAAGATTATTTTGCCGTGATTGGGCAGACAAAAATCATGACTCTGACGGATAAAGGGGAGAAAATAGGGGAATTTCGTTATGAAGGCTATCCGGTTGCTTTTAAAAAATTGGGGAATCAAAGAATTCTTTTTGTAGAGTCGGTTCATACCCGCAAGAAAGATATAGGTGAATGGCAGTGCCGGATTTTTGATTCTTCTTTAAGTCCTGTTTTTGAAAAAACAATTCTTTTTCAAGATCAGATTACAGCTCATCCCGATGGAATCTGGGCAGTTTTAGACTCTGAAAACGGATTTAAAATCAAACTGTTTTTTCCATGAGATTTTAAATCTCTTTATTTTCAAGGCTCATTTCCATTCGGATATGAGGGATGCCGGATTCGGCGACAAAAATATCCCCAACTACCTGAAACCCTGTTTTCAGGTAGAGATTTTTAGCTTTCAGCTGGGCGAAAAGATAGGCTTTTTTTATATGAATGCTTTTTAAATATTTCAGGGTTTGTTCCAAAAGACGGGTGGCAAAGTTCCGGTTTCTGTATTGTTTTAAAACAGCAACCCGTTCAATCTGGGCAGAGTTTGCCTCTTCCGGAAACCGGATCCTTAAAGTTGCGACATAAATTCCATCGTATTCATAAATCATATGAAGTGATTCATATTCCAGTCCGTCAAAATCAATTTCTTTTTTGACATGTTGTTCATTTTGAAAAACCTGCTTTCTGATATCCAGCGCTTTTTTAATTTCTTCCGCTTTGTCGGTGGGGAAAATAGAGTGTCTTTTTTTCATTTTTTTTTACTGACAATTTCGCTGAAACTGATTACTTTCTTATGATATTTCTTTCCATAATAAAGAGCTTCATCCGCTTTTTTGATCACAGTGATAATATCTTCATCCTTTTCTCTGACAGCTATTCCGCAGGTGAAAGTCGCCACATTGTAGGGAGGATTTTCTTTATGAGGGATGCCCTCGTTCATAATGTCTTTAAAAAGTCTCCATCCGACTGTAAAAGCGCCGGTTTCTTCCGTATAGGGAAGGATGAGAAGAAATTCCTCGCCTCCGAAGCGTCCGCCGAAATCTGATTTCCGTAAATTTTTATGAATTATTTTTCCAACCCTTGATAAAACTTTATCGCCTTCCGATTCGCCATAGACTGTATTGAATCTTTTAAATTTATCAAGATCCACCATAATAACCGAATATTCCATATTGTAGCGAGTGGAAAGCTGAGCCATTCTCTCTATTTCTTCATCCAGCGCTTTCCGGTTGGCAAGCCCTGTCAGAGGGTCTTTGAGAGCGCCGCTTTGAAGGTGGTAGATTTTATTTTCAAGATTTCTGAATTCAAGCATTCTCTTGATTCGAATTGCTAATTCTTCTTCGGTAAAAGGTTTGATAATATAGTCCATGACGCCGTTTTCAAACGCTTTCAGCCTATACTCTTTATTTTCAAGAGTAGTACAGGTGATAATATAAGGCTTGCGGATTTTTTTCTCTTCTTTTGCCTGAAAGACTTTATTGATTTCAGAAAGAAAATCAAGTCCTTCATGTTCAAAAAAAACTGTATCTAAAAGAATAATATCAATATTTTCAGATTCAATTATTTTAAGACCTTGCGAAGGTTCGCAGGCAATGATGATTTTTTCTTTGGAAAACTTTTGATGAACCACTGATTCGATGAGCTTACTGTCTTGCGTATTGTCATGAATCAAAAGCAAAAAATTTTTACGGTTCATTTAAAATCCTTTTCATTGCTTGAAATGAGAATATAAAATTTATAAAAAATAAAGGATTTTTTAAAATATTTTTTTGTCATTCATTCATTATTTTTTATACTTGTTTTCATGAATTTTAGTGTGTTTCAGAGATTCTTTTTTGATTGGCTTGAGAAATTCATCAGGATGTCCTATCGCAATCACAGCTTCGATTTTTAAATTTTCAGGGATTAACATCAGTTTTTTTTAAAAATCTTCCGATGTTTCACCCTTTTTACTTTTTCTCTCCCGTATCTGGATCCAGCATGCGCCCAGTCCCAGATCTTGAGCCTGCAGGAGTAAATATAAAGAAACGGCGGATGCTTCTTCTTTGAGTTAATGAGAGATCAAAACATTGGATTGTCTCCTATTTCATTTTTAAGAGTTTATGCAGCTGGATGCTGAACCGCACAGGAAGTCCTGATTCTAAGATCCACTGAGCCAGTTTTTCTTTTTCCAGCACCTTATAAACAGGAGAAAAAATCAGGTTGATTTTGTTGATTAAACGATGTTCTTCAATAAAGCGGACTGAAAAATCAAAATCTTCTTTATCAGAAATAACAAACTTCATATCGTCTTTTTCTGTCAGATATTTCAGGTTTTCAATATGAAATGAGGAGGGGTATCCGCTGGAAGGCGTTTTAACATCAATGATTTTTACTATTTCCCGCGGAAGAAATGAAATATCGACAGACCCGTTTGTCTCAATAAAAATTTTCTTTTTCATCACGAAAAGTTCTTTTAAAAGTTCTAAAAGCCCTTCTTTTTGTAAAAGTGGTTCTCCGCCTGTAATCAGGATATGGTCAACGGAGGGAAGGTAACTGATTCTTTCCGTCACTTCTTTAACAGGCAGTTCTTCTCCTTCGTTAAAGCTGAATTTGGTGTCACAGTAAAGGCATCGGAGGTTGCAGTTGGAAAAACGGATAAATATAAAAGGATATCCGCTTGCGCTTCCTTCTCCTTGAAGAGAATAAAAGATTTCGTTGATTTTGAGTTTCATTGAGGGTTTACCTGCCTGTTGTTTATTTTAAAAATCTGGTGGGGAATAGAGTCTAAGAGGTTGAAGGGTAAATCTTCTTTTGTAGCTGAAAGAAAGATTTGAAGTCCTGTTTCTCCTGCCAATTCCAGCATTTTTTTACGGTTTTCCGAGTCAAGTTCGGAAAAAACATCATCCAATAAAAAAACAGGATTTCTCTCTGTTTTTTTTTGAATCATGACTGCCTGCAAAAACTTAAGATAAAAAGATAATGATTTTAATTGTCCTTGAGAAGCATAATTTCGGGCAAGTCCAAAATCATAGGAAAGCAGAAAATCATCCCGGTGAATCCCGACAGAAGTATATCCTAATATCAAGTCTTTTTTTACATTTTTAATGAGTTGTGTTTCCATTTCGTTTTCATGGCAGGATGGTGTGTAAGTAAAATGAACATTTTCAAATGTTTTGGGAAGGTTTTTATATTCCTTGAAAAGAAGGTTGATTTCCTGGACATAGTGTTGACGCGTTCTCGAAATCTGACGGGAAAGGCGAATCAGTTCCTCATCCCAAAATGCAAGAAGAGCTGTTTCATGCTTTTTTAATACAGCGTTTCTTTGCTTTAAAACATTTTGATAGCGTAAAAGCTGATCAAAATAGGCAGGGTCAACATAAGAAATCAGGCGGTCGAAAAATCTTCTCCTGGAATCGGGGCTTCCTGTAATAATTTCATGGTCTTCTGAAATTGAAAAAACAAATGGGAATCGGATCAGAAGTTCTTTATATGAAGTAACTTTTTTTTGATCAAGAAGAAGTTCCTTGTTTTTTTTTCTGGATTCAAACTTGATTTCAAGACGGGAAGAGACTCCGTCTTCTTTCAGCCGGCAGGCAGCGTAAAAATCTTTCTCACCATGACGGATCAGATGGAGATCACTCATGTTTTTAAAACTTTTTCCGGATAGTAAAAGGGAAATACTTTCTAAAACAGTTGTTTTTCCGCTTCCATTGGGTCCGATAAAAAAATTAAAGGAAGGATGAGGGGAGATTTCAAATTCAGGATAAATTTTGAAGTTTTTTAAATAAAGGAATTCTAAAACCATAAAACCTTTTTTTGTCTCTTACAACACGCTTTTTTCTCCCATAAAAATTAATAAAAAAATTACTTTTGAAAAAGAGAAATCCAGAAAGCTTTTTTCTCAACCTTAATTTCTTCTTCCGCTTTAAAAAGAAATCGTTCTGTCATGCTGAGTTTGATTTTTGCTTCCTGATAAGATTTTTTTTCGAGAGCGTGAATGGCCAAATTATACTGAACCAGAGATTGCCTTAATAAAAAAAGACTATTCAGAATTTTTTTATTTTTTTTTGAATTATATTTAGGATTTTCATCAATTTGATCAAGCAAGGCAAGGGATTTTTTATCAATAGCGTCTATTTTATAAGAAGATAAAACATCTTTATTCAAAGGAATATCGACATCATTAATGGTATGATTTAAAAGAATTGAGTTGTTTTTAATGTTCATGATCATGCTTTGAATTTCTTTTTTGATAGATATCCATTCTTCATTTTGATTTCGGTTATAAAAATGAAAAGAAAGAATTGCGGCAATTCCTAAAAACCATATTAATGAAAAATAACGGAGAGATTTAGTGTTCATTTGATTTCCTTTCTCATTTTCTTTTGATTTTCGGATGGTTTCCAATTTTTATAAGAAAGTAAAAAAAATATTAAAAAAATTAGGTTTTTATTTTTTTTCAATTATTATATTAATCAAATCCATTGAAATGGAAAAAAAATGAATTTAAATGCACATAAAGATATTTTTATAAGCAGTTTGAAATATCGATTAAAAAATTTGTATTCAAAAGAAAAAAAATCAGTATTATTTTTAAACAAAGATTTAAAATGGGAACTGGAAAAAGGATTTCAAGACAGCTGCATTCTTTTAGGATGTGAATTTCTGGATAAAAAGCGTTGTTTTGAAAAATTTAATCAAGAAACAGGGTTTAAAAAATGCCGGAAAGGGATGATCAGTTTTTTTCATTCCATCTCTTTCAATAAACAGAATGAAGGCTATCTGGTAGTGGGGCAGTATTTTTCTTTAAAAGAAAAAATGAAACAAAAAAAAATATCTCTGCCTATAATAAATGATAAAAATAAAAAATATATATATTCCCAACTAATAAAAATGACTCATAAAATTCATACTTCAGGAAGTGATTCTATGAGAAACAAACAAAGCGATTTTTTTTATCACCTCTCGAAAAAGATTTCAGGCGGATTTATCCAAGTTGATTCTGAATTCAAAATCATATTTTCCAATTCATTGATTCATAAATGGTTTCATATAGACCAGAAAAAATTGAAAGGAATGTTGATTTACGATTTTTTTGAAGGATTGGTTGAAAATCTCGCTGTTTTTAAAGAGAAATTGATGAATCTTGATAAAAAGAAAATCTCGTTTTCGGTTAAGGATCAAAATTCTGAAAGAAACTATTTTTTTTTAAGAAAGATAAAAGATCAGGATAAGGAAATTTATTTTTTTGAGAAAGACAACCGGGGAAAACAAATTGCTGTTTTAAAAGAAAAACTCAAAAAATCGGAAAAAATAAAGAAAAATTTTCTCGCAAATCTCAATCATGAGCTGAGAACTCCTTTAAATGGAATTATTGGATTAAGAAGGCTTTTAGAAACAACCCCTTTAGCTTCTGATCAGAAAAAATATCTGGAAATGATGAAGTGTTCAGGGGAAATTCTTCTGAATAAAATCAATAATTTATTGGAATTATCGCTTTTAGAGAAGGGAAAGTATGTTAAACAGGAGAAAAAATTAAAAATCAAAGATTTGTTTCGAGAAATCAAAAAATTGGCTTCCGATAAAAATTATAAAGATTTAAAAATTGATTTTGAAACTTATGGAAATGAAGAAGAAGAAATCAATGCGGATGAAAAAAGCATTAAAAAAATAATCGGGCATCTCATTGATAACGCAGTGAAATACACAGATGAAGGCAGTATCCAGATTAAAATTGAAAAAATGGAAGACGCGCTTCAATTCAATATTTCAGATACAGGAATCGGGATTCCAAAAGAGAAGATAGCCAAGATTTTTACGCCATTTTATCAGGCTGATTTAAGCAGCGCAAAAAGACATCAAGGCTTGGGGACGGGACTTTCTTTTGTCAAAAAAGCGGTAAATATGCTTCATGGCAAGATTAAGGTTGAAAGCCTTGAAAAACAAGGCACTCATATTGTCTGCGAAATTCCTTGCAGAAATATTGACAACCAATCAGATATATCAAAAGAAAAAACAGATCGAGAAGAAAAAATGATATTAATAGTAGATGACAACCAGGTAAACAGCGTTTTTTTATCTAAATTAATCGAAAAAAAAGGCTACAAGACTGAAACTGCTCCAAGCGGATTTAAAGCGGTGGAGATGCTTCAAAATAAAAAGTATTCACTTGTCCTTCTGGATATTCAAATGCCGGGAATTGACGGATTTGAAACGGCTAAAAGAATGAGAGCGGTGGAAAATAAAAACAACGAGCTGGTTCCCATCATTTTTTTAAGCGGTTATTTCGGGGAAGAAGAATTGAAAAAGGGACAGTCTCTGGGAATCGAGGCCTATCTTTCTAAGCCGCTGGATCTGGAAATGTTATTTGATAAAATCGATGAAGTTTTAAACGGAAGTTTATAAAACTCATTTTAAAATCATTTAAAAAATCACTATTTTTAATATTGGGAAAATCTAAAAAAAGAGAGGAGAAAGATATGAAAGTAGAAGCATTGTTTAAAATGACCTATGGAATGTATATTATTTCCACAGAATACGAAGGAAAAAAAAACGGACAGGTAGCCAATGTGGGCGGACAAATTACAGACAAGCCTGCCAGAGTCAGTATCTGTCTCAATAAAAATAATTTAACCTGTGAACTGGTTCAGAAAAGAAAGGCTTTTACCCTTGCGATTCTCAATGAAGACGCTCCTTTGAAATACATTGGAAACTTCGGATTTAAATCAGGAAGGGATGTTGAAAAATTTGAGAATTCTAAATATATTGAAAGTAAAAATTTCAAATTGCCTATCCCGACTGAATACACTGTTTCTTATCTCGAAGCTGAGGTAGAAGAAGTGCAGGATATGGGCAATTACTGTGTTTTTATTGGAAAAGTGGTTGATGCAGACATTATCGGAGAAGGCAATCCGATGACCTATGCTTATTATCATAAAGTAAAAGGCGGGCTGACCCAAAAGAATGCTCCTACTTATGTCGATCCAAAAACGGCAAAAGCGTAAAGAAACAGGAGAATGAAATGAAAGCGGTAGAAATGAAAAAAGGCGTCTATTGGGTAGGCGGAATAGACTGGGATTTAAGAAATTTTCACGGTTATTTGACACAAAGAGGATCTACCTATAACGCTTATCTGATTATTGATGAAAAAATCACTTTGATTGATACGGTGAAACACTATCTTTATGATGAAATGATAAAAAGAATTTCACAGATTATTGACCCGAAAAAAATAGATATTGTGATTTCCAATCATGTGGAAATGGATCATTCGGGCGGGCTTCCGCAGCTTTTAAAACTCTGCCCGAACGCCCAGCTTTTCACTTCTCCCAGCGGGGAAAAGGGGCTGAAAGCCCATTTTGGGGGAGAAGGCTGGAATTTTAAAGTAGTGAAAACCGGTGATAAAATCAATATCGGGAAACAAAATCTTCAGTTTGTTCTGGCGCCTATGGTGCATTGGCCGGATAATATGATGGTCTATCTGGAAGAGGAAAAAATCCTTTTTTCAAACGATGCTTTTGGGCAACATATAGCTAGTTATGAAAGGTTTGATGATGAATATTATCTTGATATCGTAATGGAAGAAGCCAAAAAATACTATGCTAATATTGTCCTTCCTTATGATACCAATACTCAAAAAGCGTTTCAGGATGCCTCAAAACTCGATATAAAGATGGTTGCGCCGAGTCATGGGATTATCTGGAGGAAAAATGTAGGAAAAATATTTGAGGCTTATCAAAAATGGATGACGAATCAGACTGAAAACCATGCTGTTATTATCTATGATACAATGTGGAAGTCCACGGAAAAAATAGCTTATGCCTTGGCGGAGGAAATGGAGGCGAAAGGAGTTGCTATTCATATAAAAAGCCTTCAGACCAACCATATTTCAGATATCATGACCTGTGTTCAGACTGCAAAGTATATTTTTGTCGGGTCTCCCACTTTGAATAATAATATCTTACCCAATGTTGCCGCATTTTTAACTTACATGAAAGGGCTTCATCCTAAAAACCGGATTGGAATGGCGTTTGGTTCTTATGGATGGGGGGGGCAGAGTGTGGCTTTAGTAGAAGGCGTGCTTCAGGAAATGGGAATGGAAGTATTACCGAATATCCGCATTCAATATATTCCTGACACTGAAAAACTAAAAGAAGAAGTCAAGACAAAATTATCTCAAATTTCTTAAAATGAAAGAAAGCTTCGGCTTTCTTTTTTTAGGAAAAGAGATGAATCAGAAAAGAAAAAAAGAGAATCAGATTATCAAAAATTTTTTTGAAAAAATTTCCGGCAGGGATAGTTTCAGAAGATTTTAACGAATAACGGTAAATTTCTTTTTCTTTTGAATAGAAAACAAGAATACCGATTTCCTCTCCTTTTTCAACAGGGGCTTCAATTTTTTCTTTCAAATGAAACTGATAGACAAGGGGAAGAATGGTTTCTTTGGGAAGCGTTAAGGTAATTTTTTCCGGCATATCAACCAATAGACTGTTTTTTTGTCCTTTCCAAACCTGAATTTCAGGTTGTTTTGGAAAAACAATTTCTGTTGTCTGAAAAGAATGAAAGCCATAATCCAAGAGTTTTCTAGCATCCAGTTCTCTTTTTTTGATTCCTTCCCTTGAACTTTTTCCTTCGACACCTAAAATAACCGCAATCAGCCTTGTATTGCCTCTTTTTGCGGTCACAGCGATGTTGAATCCTGATTTATTGATAAATCCTGTTTTCAATCCATCGACGCCTTCTACGCGTCCTAAAAGGTTGTTGTTGTTGAATTGGCGGATTGGTTTCGCTTTTTTCCTGAAAGGAGGTTTATTTTCCTGAAGAGGATAGGTCAGTTCTGTTAATGAGTGGAGTTCTTTTAAAGATTCAGGATGAGACTGGATATAATAACGGCAGAACAAAGCAAATTCTTCCGCTGTGATTTGATTATTTTCACTAAGTCCGGCAGGGTCTTCAAAGTGGAGTGTTTTAAAACCGAGTTTTTTTGCGGTCTGGTTCATGAGCTGAGCGAAATTTTCAACATTTCCTGAAAGATAATACGCAATTGCAACAGCAGCGTCGTTGCCTGATGGAATGGCAAGCCCTTTCATCAGTTCAAACAAGGTCACTTTCTGCCCCGGTTCTAAAAACATCCTTGCCGTTTTTTTGGGGAGTTTTAAGGCCCAGGAAGCTTTTGTAATAGGGATAATGGAAGATTTTGAAACCACGCCTTCCTTGATTTTTTCATAAAGGATATGAAGGGTCATCAGTTTGGTAAGGGAAGCAGGAGGAATAGGAGTTTTTTTATTTTTCTCAAATAATATCTGACCAGTTTGATAATCGATTAAGATAACCGATTTTGCGTAAATGTTTTCAAATGTTGGTTTTTCTTCTTTTTTTGAGTTTTGAGAATACTGAATAGAGGTTTTTTGCGTTTTTTTAACACTGTTTTTTTTCTTCTTTTTCGCAAAAGATTGAAGGGGAAGGATAAAAATAAGAAGGATTGAAAGAATCAAGATTGCCTTTTTCATAAAAATTAAATTTAAGATTATTTTATCGAATTAACAAATAATGATTCAAAATCTTTGAATATTTTTTTTAAACCGACAGTTGAGACTGCCGGTTTTATAAAAATAGGATTTTTTTAAAGTTTTTTTCCAATAACAAATTGAAGAATCGAAAGAACGACTCCGATACCGGTCAAAATCGGTGCGGCAATAGAAAGTCCCTGAATGGTTCCTTTTAAACTCTTCACATATTCTTCTTCTGATTTCATGGTTACCAGATATTTATATCCTTTTTCATGAGGAGCCTGAATTCTCACATATCCTTGCCCGTCTGAGGCTTCGCCCACAACAAAAAGGTTGTTGTTGACAGGGATGATGCTCTCCTCATATCGGTATCCAAGAGTTCTTGAGCCGCCGAAAGGAGAAAGGCTGAATGAAAATCTTCCGAAGGAAAGAGCAGAACCGGATGATTCCCCGGGAACAAATCGATCCAAAACTTTTACCGTATCTTCAATCACAGCTCCTTCCAGACTGACCTCGACTGTTCCAGTGCCGTCGTTTAAGTAAAAAGGAATTTGATTGGTATTGGAAGAAAGGCATTCTTCCTGAGTTACTCTGCGGGTTCTGGAATTCCCCTTTTCATCTGTATAAGACTCTGTGGTTTCATATTTTCTGTAAACAGCGGAACGGTAATAAACACATTCCCTTTCAGTGAGTTCTGAAATAAGGGGTTCGCTGCTTTCAATTTTCCCCCAGATTCTGCATCTTTCATTGAAAGAACCGGCTCCGATTTCATCAGAAATTGATTTCGCAGTCTCAACAAGCTGTTTACAGTTTCTTTTTTCAGAAGAAAGAACGCTGAAAAGAGATTTTCTTTTCGAAGCCGCGACAAAGAAAAGAATAACCCCGATTATAAAGCTAATGACTCCAGCTATTAACCATCCCATTGAATCCTCCATTTTTTTATTCTTTAAAATATAAAATATAAATCATTCAAATGAATTTTCTAAAAAAAAATAAAAATTAATTTTTATTTATTAAAGAAACAGTTAAATTTAATTTTTACTGAATCTAAAGAATTACCCAGTATTTATTAAGGAGAAAAAACTTATGACAAAGATCAGCATTAATACACTGAAAAATGAAAATATTATTGATATTACAGATAAAGTCAATGAAGAAATTGCGAAAAATAAAATGACAGAGGGGGAAATTTTTCTTTATCTTCCCCATACCACCTGTGCGCTCGTTGTTACTGAAAAAACAGATTCCGCTTATAAATACGATTTTTTGAAAGCCTCAAAAGAAATGGTGAAAAACTATGCTTTTAAACATGTCGGAGGCAATGGGGAAGCTCATTTTAAAGCAGCCGTATTCGGAACCAGCAGAAACTTGATTGTATCCAATGGAAAGCTTCTTTTGGGGGAATGGCAGGGAATCTTTCTTGTGGAGTTTGACGGGCCCAGAAACCGTGAAATTATGATTAAATTCAGAGCTTAAAATGAAAAAATTAATTTTTCCTCTGTTTTTTTTTCTATTTATTTCTTATCCTCTTTCCCTTTCAGCTCAGGATGAGTTTTATGAAACTATAAGAAATGAATTTCAAGGGATTAAAAAACAATACGATACTTTTAAAACTTTTCCAGTACGGATGAAAATCTTAACCGAATTTTTTACAGAAATTGCCAAGATTTTTTATGAAAAAACAAAAGAAAATTCTACAATTTCTTCTTTTTATGATCAGGGAATAGCGGAAGCCTTTATTGACACAACCCTTTTTCTTAATTTTTTTGAAGATAAAATCTACGAGGGGCAGCTTATTAAAGTCTTTGGTCATGGGCTTCAAAAAACTATTCCCTCTCTTCGTCAGGCAATTCTTCAAATCAGCCGTCAAAAACAATATTCTTATTTTAATTTGGAAGACTGGGATAAAAAAAAATTTCTTGATACTTTTTTTGAAAGTCTGCTGATTCTGATCCGCCAGAATCTCGATAAAATGGAAAAATCTTCGGATGAAACCCTTCTTTTCCTTTCCGGTTATATGGGAGGGCTTTCTTTCTACATTGGGTTCAACCGATTTTTTGACAATCAAATCCAGCTGGATGCGCTGACGGAAATCTTTGTCCAGCTTGCCCGTCCTCAGGAAAAGAAATCAAAGTAAGAAACA
>MIAO01000092.1 GCA_001829155.1 Spirochaetes bacterium GWB1_36_13
GTTTCAATCCCGTTTATTTTTGGGGACAGGAAAATTTTCTTCTTCAGCTGTGATGAAGGAGTCGATTGAAAAAAGCGGGACTGAAATGGTGACGGTTGCATTAAGAAGAGTTGATTTAAATAATCCTGAGGATCATATTTTAAATTACATTGACCCTCAAAAATATCATATTCTGCCCAATACATCCGGAGCCAGAAATGCCGAGGAAGCTTTAAGGCTCGCAAGGCTTTCGAAAGCAGCCGGGTTTCACTGGCTGAAGCTGGAAGTTATTCCTGATTCGCGTTATCTTCTTCCTGATCCGGTGGAAACTCTTAAAGCTGCGATAGAGCTGGTCCGTGAAGGATTTATTGTTCTTCCCTATATACAGGCTGATCCCATCCTTTGTAAAAAACTGGAAGAAGCCGGATGTGCTGCTGTCATGCCTCTGGCGGCTCCGATCGGAAGCAATAAGGGAATTAAAACAATCGATATGCTTGAAATTATCATTGCTCAATCCAATGTGCCCGTAGTAGTGGATGCAGGAATCGGAGCTCCTTCCCATGCGGCGCTTGCCATGGAGATGGGAGCGGACGCTGTGCTGGTCAATACGGCTATTGCGACAGCTGAAAACCCTGTTTTAATTGCCGGCGCCTTTAAAAAAGCGGTTGAGGCGGGCAGGGAAGGGTATCTTTCGGGTCTTCCAGTGAAAAAAGAAACAGCTTCTGCGTCCAGCCCCCTGACTGGGTTTCTTTTTGAATAAGTTAATAAAAAGGAGAGGATTTTGAAAAATAATTATCCCTATCTTTATTCTTTTGAATTGAGGATGAATCCTTTTGATGAAAACGCTTCGGTCGAGATTAAAGATAAATCTTAAAAAAACTTTTGATTTTGATAAATATTTTATTAATTTTAATTAGTCTTTTTTTTGAATAATTAAATTACAAAACCTACAGCATGGAGGATGAAAATATGTCAAGAAAATGTGAAATTTGTGGAAAAGGACCTTCTTTCGGAAATTCTGTATCCCACTCCAACCGAAAAACAAGAACAAAATGGTTGCCGAATCTCGTTAATATCAAGGCAAGAATTCAAGGCGCTGTTTTAAAAGTAAAACTTTGTACCAAATGTTTGAAAAGCGGAAAAGTAGAAAAAGTAATCTGATTTTTTAATCTCAAAAAAAGACTGATTTTTTTCAGTCTTTTTTCATATCTTTTTGTTTCAATAAAATTCAAAGGATTGATCGTTGAAAAAAAGATTTTTATTTATTCTTCCGGCGTTCAATTTTTTGCTTCTTATCTTTTTGTTTTTCATTCAAAATTCCTCTTTATTTTTTCCTTTTTTTTTATTTCTGCTATTAGCAAATTTTGTTTTTTTTCTTTTATTTTTTTTTCAGAAAAAAGAAGAATCTTTTTTCAATGTTTCTGAAAAAAAACAAGATCAGTCTGAAAAAGTGATTGAAAAATCTTTTGAAACTGATTCCTGCCAGGTAGTAGAAAACCGATATAAAAATCTTTTTACTCTCTGGGAAAAACTGATGGCGACTCTTGAAAAAATGTTTCATAAATCCAATGAAATCAATCTTTTTTCAATTCTCCAGTCTGATATTATTCAGAATGAATTTGTTCAGATAGACTCTCTTTCCAAAAACATTCATCAGCTGAAAAATCATTCAGAGCAGATTGATAAAGAGATTAAAACAATAGCGGACTCTTCTACTGAAATCAAGAATCATACGCTTAAAAGCATAGAAAAGTCTTCTATGACCCATGAGGTTATGCAGACAATTCATGAATCCAATCTGAAATTGCATCAGTCGATTTCTCAGTTTATGACCCATATCAAAAGCATTGAAGGTCTTTTAAGTAATATTGACCATATTTCTAAAAAAACCCGCACTCTCTCTATCAATGCTTCGATTGAAGCTTCAAAAGCCGGGATTCATGGGAGCGGCTTTGCTGTTCTCGCAAAAGAGATCAGGAGTCTGGCTGAAACCACGGGGCAATATACGGGGAATATTCATGAATTGATCTCGAGTATCAGGCGAAATTCTGAAGCTGTTGTTTCTTCCATGAATTTCAATTCTGAAAATATTGAAAACGGAATTTCTTTTGTAAAAGAAACTTCTTTTGCTATTGAACAGTTAAATCGGCAAATGCTTTCTATCGACAAGATGATCCAGACCATAAAACTCAGTCTTGAAGAAGAATCTGAAAACCTGACCGGAATGAATCAAATGTCATTGCTGCTGACTCAAACTTCCGAAGAAACAAAAAGAAAAACGGAAAGCCTTCAAAAAATATCAGAAACTCTTTCTCTTTTGGCAGAGGATACGGTCAATCAATCCATGCAGATACCTTCCAATACTCCTGTTTTTAAAGTCATTAATCTTTCAAAATTAATCAAAAAAGAAGTGGAAGAAACAATAGAAGGATTTCTTTTAGCTGGTCTTGTGAATGAAAAAGAGCTTTTTGAACCTGTTTTTGAAGAAATTCCAAATACAAATCCTCAAAAATATCATACAAAATACCAGCCTGTTTTTGCAAAAAACATTCAGCCGATTCTGGATAAATATAAAAAAGACTATATTGTCAATATTGCACTGAATGATTTAAAAAACTATGTGCCTACCTGCTGTAAGGTATTTGATCAGCCCGAAACAAATGACCCTGTGAAAAATGCTAAAACAAATTTTACAAAGAGATTTTTTCATCTTGAATTGACTGATAAAATGAACAATGCAGTCAATAACCGGGAGTATTATTTGTACAGTTATCCTCTGAAAGAATATCAAATCACTCTTTCGGACTTAGGATTTCCGATCTATATCAGGGGAAAACGCTGGGGAACAGGGAGAATCGGTTTTTTTCCAGAACGGATTAAATAAGAGAGAAATTTTAAAAAAATCTCTCTTATTGTTGAAGAATTATTTTGATTGAGTTTGATATATTGGCTGAATTTCCCAGTCGCTGAAATTCGGGTATTTTTCTTTAAAGTCTTTTATATCTTGTTCGTATTGATATGAAAAAGAATTTTCTGTAAAAAAACCAACATAATAAACAACTCCTGGTTTGATTTCAAAATCTTTATCAAAAATTGCTTCCGGTATATTATATTTTCCTTTTTTATACCAATGAATTACATCCCACATGTAATATCCAAAGTCATTGTAGTAAACACCTGGGGTTACTTGAAATAAAATAAAATCATTTTCTTCTTTTAATTCAATATCAATTTCTTCATCAGTTGTTTTATTTTTTAATAAAATAGCATAGTCATAAACACCTCCGCCATAAAATTTTCCATAAAAATAGGCCTTAGTTTTATCTGGCGCATTTTCTTTTTTCGTGAGATTGCCTGCTTTTTCTAAATAAGAAACCGCTGTACAACTTGACAAGAATAAAAAAAGTACGAGTGAAATAATTTTTTTTAACATGAGTAACTCCTTTATTTTATTTATATGTAAAAAAATTAGATAAAATTTAACTATAAAAAAAATCAAAGGAAATTAAATAGAACAAATATCTATGCAGAAATGATTTTAAATTGCAAAAATCTAAACGAAATTCAGGTTATTCTATGGCAACAGTTTTTTTAATGCTTTTTATCCAATTTTTTTTGGGGAGGACTTTTGATTGCTGAAATAATCTTTGAAAAGACTGAAATAAAACGGGGCAAGCTTCCCCACAATGCACTCCGTCTTCCTACTGCTGCTTCCTTCCGGACCTGACAGGGTTTGGAAAACTAAAAGTCATATGGGACCTGCCCCTTGCGGAGAGAGAGGGATTTGAACCCTCGAAAGGCGATTAACCTTTACACGCGTTCCAGGCGTGCTCCTTCAACCAACTCGGACACCTCTCCCTTGAAAAGCACTTTTAAATTTAATATATTTAAATCAAAAAAATAAAAAAATGTTAAAAATTCAGATACAAAATAAAAGTTTTCATAATTTTACTCTCAAAGGGTTTCAATTTTCTCTTCGCAAAGGTGAGATTTTGGCTTTGGCGGGAATGAACGGTTCCGGCAAGACCACACTTTTGAAAACGATTGCCGGAATAGATCCTGATTTTGATGGAAAAATCCTTTTCAGGGGACAGCCTCTTCATTTAAATGATGTTGAGTATATCCCTCCTTCTATATCGCCTTCTCTTTCGATTCTTACCCGGTTTTTTTTAGAAATTTCTCTTGAAAAAATTAAAGTGACAGTGGAAGACAGGGAAAGAATTCATAAAATCGCATCATTTTTAAAAATATCCAATCTTATGGATAAAGACTTAAAAAATCTCTCATCCGGTGAGATGACTAAAATACTTTTAGCTAAGGCGCTGATTAGAAAAAAGCCTGTATTGCTCTGGGATGAGCCGACTTCATTTCTGGATTTAAAATATAAAAACTACCTTCTTCAAATTTTAAAAAAAATTAAAAAAAAGAGAATTTTAATTATTACAACGCATGATTATCATTGGGCAAAAAAGATTGCAGACTCTTTTATGGGAATAAAAAATGGAGAGCCTGTTTTTTTAGATTCTTTATTAAATAAAGAAAACTTAAAAAAAATTTTGATTTAATTTCAATTATTCATTATAATTGATAGAAGAAAAAAAAGGCGCAGGTAATGGAATACAAGGAAACCTTTATCCAGGTTATTGTAAATACCCTGAAAGAACTGTCAAAGGTTGACTTCGCTTATGAAGAGCTGGATGCAAGAAGTCAATACAAGTCTCTCAAGGAGATTACAAGCCAGATTAGTATTTACGGGGATGATCATGAAGGAATGATTATTCTGAATTTAGACAGCGAGTTCTTGAAATACCTTTATTATGAAATCGGTGAAGAAGAGCTGGAAGATGATTTTATTATTGAGGATTTCTGCGGAGAATTGACCAATATTCTGGCGGGAAAATTTATTGAATTCATTGATTTGGATATTACGCTTTCTCTTCCGATTATCAATTTTGACCCGATTGAGTATTCCACCATCAAAAAAAATTCATTTAACGCATTTCATTTTTTTAATAATAAGGGTCATGAGTTTTTTATTTTCACCTATCTTGCGAAGACATTTCAAAATTTTTAATTTTATCAAGAAAAAATCAATACTCTCTGATTTTCTATTTCATAAATAGAGAATTTTTGATTAATTTTAATGTAAATAATTTAAATTCTTTTAAGGAGAAACCTATGCATGTTATCTCTGATTCTTGTGTAAGCTGCGGCGCTTGCGAACCAGTATGCCCTGTTCAGGCAATTGCTCCTGGAAGCGGAAAGTATGATATTTCTTCCAGCTGTATTGACTGCGGAGCATGCGTTTCTGTATGCCCGGTATCTGCAATTTCAGCAGGTTAATCACCTTTCTCATAAGTCATTCCGGAAATATTTCAAAAGTATTTTTCCGGATTGACTTGGTAAAATAAGAAATTTTCGATTTTGAATCAAATGAGGCTTTCAATGGATCATAAAGTAATTGAACTTCCTATAGAAGAGGGACTTCAAAACAATTATCTGACTTACGCAATGAGTGTTATTATTGGGCGCGCTATCCCTGATGTCAGAGACGGGCTGAAACCTGTCCACCGCCGGGTACTCTACTCCATGTTTGAAAAAGGGATAAGAGCAGGCGGAAAAACGAGAAAATCTGCAAAAATTGTCGGGGATGTATTGGGAAACTATCACCCTCACGGAGACCAGTCTGTTTATAACACTATGGTGCATTTGGCACAAGATTTCAGCATGAGATATCCTTTAATCATCGGTCAGGGAAACTTTGGATCGATAGACGGGGATCCTGCTGCGGCAATGCGGTATACTGAGAGTAAATTGAGTTATCTGGCTGAAGAACTTCTTTTTGATATCGATAAAAATACGGTTGAATTTACGCCGAACTATGACAATACTTCAGAAGAGCCGACTGTTCTTCCGGCAGCTTTCCCGAATCTTTTGGTCAATGGAACCTCTGGTATTGCAGTTGCGATGTCCACAAACATTCCGCCTCATAATCTCAGAGAAATTATTTCCGGTGCGAAAGCCTATATTGATAATCCTGATATCACGATTCAGGAACTTTATACTAGCCATGTCATCGCTCCTGATTTCCCAACCGGCGCTTTCTTGTTCGGGATGGAAGGAATCCGCCAGGCTTACGAGACAGGAAGAGGCGTTTTTTATATCCGCGGGAAAAGCAGTATTGAAACTCTCAAAAGCCATAAAGAAGCGATCGTGATCCATGAAATTCCCTTTAATGTCAATAAAGTAACCTTGATTCAAAAGATTGCGGATTTGGTGAAAGATGAAAAAATAAAAGGAATCGGAGAAATCCGGGATGAATCCAATAAAGAAGGAATCCGGCTGGTTCTTGAATTGAAGAAAAACAGTATTCCAAGCATTATTTTAAATCAGCTTTATCTTCATACCCAGCTTCAAAAATCTTTTAATATTATTATGCTTGCGATAGTCAATAAAAGACCTGAGGTTTTAAATCTTAAAGAATATTTCAGACTTTTTGTCAGCCATAGAAAAGAAATTCTCGTCAGAAAAACCCAGTTTGATTTGGATAAAGCGACAGCCAGGCTTCATATTTTGGAAGGTCTTTTAACAGCGATTGACAATCTCGATGAAACAATCGAAATGATCCGTAAATCGCAGACAAGGGATGAAGCGAAAACAAAACTGATGACTCGGTTTGCTTTAACTGAAATTCAATGTCAGGCTATTCTTGAAATGCGTTTAAACAGACTGGTTGGTCTGGAAAGGATGGCTTTAGAAGATGAGCATAAAGAACTGGTTAAAAATATTGAATATTTTAACAGTATTTTACTGCAGGATTCTCTTCAATATTCAATCATCAAAAAAGATCTGGATGAAATTGCTCTCAAATACGGCGATGAGCGGAAAACTGAAATCCTTTACGAAATGGAAACTTCTATTACGCTTGAATCCACTATTAAACCTGAAGAATGCATGGTTTCTATTTCCAGCGAAGGTCTGGTGAAAAGGACCCCTCTTTCTTCCTACCGCACCCAAAAAAGAGGCGGAGTCGGTAAAAGCGGCGTGAATATGAAAGGGGATGAGGAAATTGATCATCTGATGATCTCTCATACCTTGAATTACCTTCTTTTCTTTACAGATAAAGGAAAAGTTTATTACCTGAAAGTCTGGGAAATACCGGAAGGAACCACTGCGGTTCGCGGGAAAAGCATTAAGCTTTTTATTAATCTTTCTGAAAATGAAAAAATTCAGTCTTACCTTGAAATTAAAGAATTCAGTGAAAACGAATACGCTTTTCTGATTACTCAGAAAGGCATTGTGAAAAAAACACCTCTGATTGATTTTATCAATGCGAAAAAAAGAGGCATCACAGCTCTTTCTCTCGATGAGGATGATCAATTGGTAACAGCTTTAAAAACAGACGGCGGAAAGGAAATCTTTATTGCTACCCGAAAAGGCAGAGGGCTTCGTTTTCATGAAGAAGATGTCCGGTCTATGGGCAGAAGCGCCAGAGGCGTGATTGGAATTCGAATCAAAGAAGACAACAGTGTGATCGGAGCCAGCCTGATTGACGAATCTTCTTCCCTTCTTGCTATTACAGAAAAAGGCTATGGAAAGAGAATCAGTTTTGAAGATTTTCTGTCTCACGGCAGAGGAACCCAGGGGCAGCGATATTATACCGTGACCTCGAAAACAGGAGAAGTCGTCAGCATTGTCGATACCAATAAAGATTCTGAAATTATCATTATGACAAAATCGGGAATGGTGATTCGAAGCAAAGTCTGTGAAATCCGTGAAATGGGTAAAAGCGCAAAAGGCGTTTCAGTAATCAGGCTTCGGGATGAAGATGATTCTGTGGCCGATGTGGCTGTGATCAGGGGCGATAATACTTTAAATGATGAAGATTGTGAAAAAGAACCGGAAGATCAGTAGATTCTTTTTTCTTTTTCTTTTTCTTTTTCTTTTTCTTTTTCTTTCGGCAGAAACATTTTCTGCTTCTGCCGATTTTTCAATTATTCAATTCTTAAAAGATTTTCAAGATCAAAAACCAATATCTGTTTTCAATATGCCTCTTTCTCAATCTTTAAAAAATTATATTTTGTTTCATTCACAAGAGAATAAAAAAAAATTTGTTCCTAAAACCTTGAGTGAAAAACTCATTTATTCTCTTTATTTTCCGGAAAGTTTTAAAAAATCATGGGAAAATGAAGTTAAAACTCAGGCTGAAAAAGGATTTTATTATTTATCAGCCGCTCTTCAAGCTATTGCTTCAGGCGATAAAAAGACTTCTTTTCTCTTTTTTTTTCAGTCATTTTTTCTTTTTTTCAAGGAAGCCAAAGGCTTAGACTTTGAAGACAGACTGATTATTTTAAATGAATGGTATTATCAATTTTCAAGTTATATGGATATTTATTCGGATAGTAATTCTGAAATCAATGATTATTCTGTCTCTCTTTTGTTAAGCAGCGCAAATCTTCTTTATTTTACCCCGTCTTATTATTTTATAAATCCTCATATTCTGCCTGATTTTTCAACTTTTTATTTTAAAAAAGCAGGGGATATTCTTCTGGAGAGGGCAGATTTGAATCTTTCAGATCAAGATGAACTTTTTTATATGGGTCTTTTAAAGATTTATCTGGTCAATTCATTGATTCTGATTTCTGAGAAAAACTATTTAAAAGCTTCTCTTTTTTTGGATAAAAACCTTGCTTTCTTTGATAAAAAACCTATTGAAGAAGATTTTTTTATAATTTATAAAGAAACCTTAAAGAATAAAATATACACTTCGCTCTGGCTCAATCAAAATGAGGCAAGCGCTGTTTTTCTGAAAAAATATCTGGATTATTCTCTTTCGGCTGAGAATCTGCCTGATAACTGGGAAGAGCTGAAAGAATACCTTTACCCGGAATCAAAGGCAAAAAGCTTTTTTGCACGGGAAGATATTCAAAAGCTTTTAAGAAAGTACCGTCTGATCTGAATCTTTGTTCTTTTTTTCCTCTTTTACAATCATAAAAAGTTTTTCTTTCAGTTCATCGAGCCCCAGTTCTTTCAGACCGGAAATAAAAAAAACATTTTTGTTTTCTTTCAGTCTTGTTTTTTTTAAAAAGGCTTTTTTTCTTTCTTCAAAATCTTCTGAAAGATAACTGTCTATTTTATTGATTCCCACTACAAAAGTTTTTTGAGCAAGGAGGGGATTAAATAATTTAAGCTCTTTTTTCAGCGCTTTGAATACTTCGTTCCAGTCTTCTTCAAAACAGTCAATAAGATAAAGGAGAACTTGTGTTCTTTCAATGTGTCTTAGAAATTTAAACCCCAATCCTTTCCCTTCATGCGCCCCCACAATAATCCCCGGAATGTCTGCCATCACAAAAAAATCCCATTGGCTTAAATTGACCACGCCTAGTGAAGGAGTCAGTGTTGTGAAAGGATAAGCGGCCACTTCAGGATGAGCGTTGGATATTTTGGAAATCAAAGTGGATTTCCCAGCGTTGGGGTATCCAACCAGCCCTACATCTGCAATGAGTTTTAATTCCAGAACGAGATTTCTTTCCTGTCCCTCTTCACCCGGGATAGCAGTTCTTGGAGCTTGATTGACCGAGTTTTTAAAAACAAGATTTCCCGCTCCGCCTTTACCGCCTCTTGCGGCAATAAATTCCTGCCCCTTGACAGTCAAATCGGTCAGAATAAATCCGGTGTCTTCGTCTTTCACCTGTGTACCGACGGGAACTTCGATAATAATATCGCCGCCTTTTGCTCCAGTGCAGTTCGACCCTTTTCCGGGCTCGCCGTTTCCGGCTGTAAACTTCACTTTTCCCCGTAAAGTAGAAAGAGCATGAAGATTATCCTTGGTAACCAGAATGACATTGCCGCCATCACCCCCATGACCTCCGTCGGGTCCGCCGAATGGAATAAACTTTTCCCTTCTAAAGGAGACACAGCCGTCGCCGCCTTTACCGCCGATTACTTTCAATCGTTTTTCATCAATAAAATGACCCATATATTTTATCCTGATAAATTTAAATTTTAAGTTTAAAAATTTAACTATAAAATCTTTATGATTGAAATTTGTTTTGCGTTTTTTAGATAAAAATATTTATCTTTCGGCAGCCGGTCACTGAGCGGAGTCGAAGTGACGCCGAATGGAGAGGCAAATGAATATTAAAAGGAAAGTAAAATTAAAAACCTGAATAAAAGGAAGTTTGAAATTGATTCCTTTTTTACCGTTAGCTCGTTTGAATAAATAGTTATTGGAAAACAATATTTTAATCAATAAACTCCCCTTGTCTTTCTCTGGGAGATAGGTTTGTAGGTAAAAAATTGTTGAGTTTTTTAACTTGAAAAATGAATTTTTCAGGATTGACTATGTGGAGAAAAATATTTTTTAAAATTAAGTACAAAACTGATTCAAGATTAAAAGTTATAATCTCTGACAGAGCAAAAAAATAGAATATATTTGCTGAAAAATAAGTTTTAGTAGTTAAAATAAAATTAATTTATAGATTTCAGATTAGAGGTTTTCTAGTAGAACAGGGGAGGCCTGTTAAACATTTTCCGCACACATCGGCATAGCCGATTTTTTTATAATATTCAGCATTTTCCAGGCAGGTTTGATAGCATTTGTGCTTATTAAAATCTCTTCCCTGATATGCGTTAGATATACATTGAGTTTGACACACTTTACAACTTCCATTGATTTTATAGAGGCATTTTTCTTCCGAAATATGATTTTCTGAAGGAGCAAACAGATAAGAGGTGACAATGCTTCCTAGACGGCCGCAGCATCCTTTTTCTGTGATCAGCATATTGTTTATTCCAAAGTTTCCCAAGCCTGCAATATATCCCACATGTCTGTGCGACCAGTTGCTTAAAAGTGTAAGATTGTCAAAATTATGAGTTGCTGGAATATTTCCTGTTTGATGGCCTTTCTGGTGCATAAGGAAGTCAATCTTTTTATTGATTTTTGTGATTAAAGTATTTGTGAGAATGTAAGCCTCTGCCCATTCTTTTGAAGCATAATGACCTCCGATATTGCTTTCGACAATTTTTTCTTCAAAAGGAATAAAAAAAGAAATTACACTCTTGGCATTGGGAAGAATATCATGAGGAAAGAGATGTTTGGGAGAAACAGTCTGTTTTAAAGTTTTAAACAAATCATGATCTGCTGAAATAGTTTTTATGATCGGCTCTTTCCAGAGTGGTTTCAAAATCGTTTTATTTGAAAACTCTTTCATTGTATTCTGAATTGTTAAGGTAATTTTTCCTAATATATTTTTACTCGCTTAGTGGATTTTTAATCAATGTTCAGGGAGTTTTTTTCACCAGTTCGCCGACGGCCCAGAGCATCCGGGCAATAATTTCGTTGATTTTCTGCTGGTGGTTTGCTTTTTGGAAATAGTGGAGGGCTTGGAAGGGTTTTTTTTCCTGATAGAGAAGGTATTCGCCCATGCGGATGAGCCCGTCTTTGTAGTCGGTGAGCCAGAAAAGCTTGGCTGCTTTTTCCATCTCGCCTCGGTTGAAAAACTCATTGGCTTTGCGGATCAGCTTTACTTTATCCTGAGGAGAAAGCTCATGAGACATTCGAAACCATCCAGTTGACTTCATATTCGCAGAATTTAAACCCTTCTTTTTGACAGTTTTTATGTTTGACCAGAATACTTTTTGCTTTGAGAAACTTCATCATCCCTTTCAGGATGCCTAAAGTTAAATCACAGGGCAAGGGGACATTCTCGGCTATTTTCATAAAACCGCTCCTGTATTCAATGGATTTGATGATGCCCACTCCTTCGCCTTTCAAATAATGATAAAAAACTTTATAGAGAGAGACAAAGCTGTCTTGAAAATTTTCAAACCCGACTGAGGAAATCCGGATAAAATTTTTAAATATTTCAATCCCGTTTTCTTCCAGAACAAAAGGTTTCTTGTTTTTAAGCGCTTCTTCCAGTTCTTTTTCTGTATAAAACTGGTTTTCATCAAACTGGGATTCTGGTTGAAGTATTTTTAAAAGTGAGCCTTTGACCTGCATGAAAAATCCTTTCTAATCTTTCTATAACTTAAAATTTAGCTCATAGCGGCTGGAAAAATAAGAAAAAACTTTACTCTTTTCTGTTTTGGAGTTAATTTTATAATGCAAATCGTTTGCATTATTTAAGAAACAGGTGAAAATGAAAAAGGTCAGCGCTTATCAAAAAGAGATTTTAGAGGTTTTGGAAAAATCAGGAAAACCATTGACGGCGAAAGAAATTTATGAAGAAATGGAAAACAGACCCGATTTTTCAACCGTTTACCGTGGACTTCATCATCTTGAGAATAAAGAATATATCCGTTCAGTTACTCTTTTTGATCATATCAGTCTTTTTTTTCTGAAAGAAAAAAAACATCAGCATTTTATCTATTGCAGAAACTGTAAAAAAATCGATTGTTTTGACAAATGCTTTGCAAAGGAAATAGAGGATTCAGTCCAGAAAAACTTAAATTATAGAATCTTCGATCATTTTTTTTATTTTTCCGGATTGTGTCAAAAATGTGCTGAATTATAAATTAAAAAATAAGTGAGGATAAAATGAAGAAAATTGTCTTCATTATGAATTTTTTCTTGGTTACAGTGATGTTTTTTGGATGCGGTGATTCAGAAAAACAAGCGGACGGAAAAATGAAAGTTTTTGTCAGCATCGCTCCCCAGAAGTTTTTCGCTGAAAAAATCGGGAAAGATAAAATCAGCGTTTCAATTATGGTGGGAAATAATCAAAATCCCCATACTTATTCCCCCCTGCCTTCCCAGATGCTGGAACTGGAAGAGGCGAAACTCCTTTTTAAAATCGGGGTTCCTTTTGAAAAAAACTGGCTGGAAAAAGTGAAAAACATTTACCCTGCTCTGAAAATTATTGATACAAGCGAAGGAACGGTTTTACGAAAAACAGAGCAAAGCGTTGAAATATCAGTTCATTCTGAAGAGGAAGAAGATCATGAAGCAGGGACTCCTGATCCCCATGTCTGGCTTTCTCCCTCAATTGTTTCTTTGCAGGCTGAAAATATCTGCAAGGCTCTTTCAGAAACTGATCCTGCCAACAAAGCTTTCTATGAAGCCAACCTGAAAGAATTTCAGGGTGAATTAAAGCAGTTGAGCATGGATATTCAAAAATTGTTTCAAGATAAGAAAAATAAACGGTTTATGGTTTATCATCCGGTTTTAGGTTATTTTGCAGACGAATTCGGTCTTCAGCAGCTTCCGATCGAGATTGAAGGCAAAAATCCGACGGCGAAAGAATTAACTCTTTTAATCGATCTGGCAAAAAAAGAAAAGATAAAAGTCATCTTTGTCCAGATACAGTTCAGCCGGAAAGAAGCCGCCGTGCTGGCAGGAGAGATTGGAGGAAAAGTGGAGGAGTTTGACCCTCTTGATGAAAATTATCTTCTAAATATGAAAAAAATAGCTGAAATTTTAAGCTCAGGACTGGAATAATTGGAAAAAATCATAGAAATTAAAAATCTTTTCTTTTCTTATGAAGAAGCGCTGATTTTAGAAGATATCAGCATTGATATCATGAAAAATGATTTTATTGTTTTTATCGGACCGAATGGAGGGGGGAAAACCACTTTACTCCGCCTTCTTTTAGGTTTTATCAAACCTGATAAAGGCAGTATCGCTATTTTTTCTAAAAATCCAGTTCAAGCCAGAATTAAAATGGGCTATGTGCCCCAGTACAGCGAATTTGATAAAGAATTTCCTATTACCGTGATCGATGTGGTATTAGGCGGACTCCTGAAGACCACTTCTTTTTTTCCCCGTTTCAAGAAAGAGGAAAAAGAAAAAGCGGAAGAAATAATGAAAAAACTGGAAATTCTGCCGTTTGGCAAAAAAAGGTTTGGAGAACTTTCCGGGGGGCAGAAACAGAGAGTTCTGATAGCCAGAGCTTTGGTTTCTTCTCCTGAAATCCTGATTCTGGATGAGCCGACCGCCAGTGTAGATCCTACGGTAGAAAAAGAGGTCTATGAAATCTTGAAAGACCTCAATAAAGATTTGACGGTTATTTTAGTTTCTCATGACATTGGGTTTGTTTCTTCCTATGTCAGCCGGGTCGGGTGTCTTAATAAAAGACTTGTGGTACATCACTCAGAAGAAATATCCAAAATTTCAATGACAGGGTTTTATGAGAGATCAGTCCATATTTTACAACACACCTGCCACTTATAAAAGGAAAAAAAATGAAGGGAATTTTTGATCTTTTAGTTCATCAGAGTTTTATGCAGAATGCTTTTTTAGCCGGGCTTTTATCCAGTTTTGCTTTTGGAACCGCAGGCTCTTTCGTGGTGATCAAAAGGCTTGCAGGATTAAGCGGAGGAATCGCACACGCTGTTTTGGGCGGGATAGGTCTTGCCTACTATTTCCATTTTCCTACTATTTTAGGCGCTTTAGGGTTTGCTCTTATTTCAGCTTTTATTCTTGGAACTGTGAAAATGAAAGCAAAGCAGAGGGAAGACACGGTGATTGCCGCTCTTTGGTCTGTAGGCATGGCGGGAGGGATTATCCTGATGTTTTTCACTCCGGGGTATCAAAGTGATCTTTTGAATTATCTTTTTGCGGATATTCTTCTGATCTCAAAATCTTATTTATGGCTTCTTTTTGGACTGGATGTTTTCATCTTTGTTGTCTTTTTCTTTTTTTACCGTCATTTTGTCTATCTTTCTTTTGATGAGGACTATACTGCATTGAGAGGGCTGCCTGTTTACTGGCTCAATATCCTTCTTCTTTGTATGATTGCGCTCACGATTATTATTCTGATCCAGGTGGTCGGACTGATTTTAGTGATTGCCATGCTGACCCTTCCTTCTGCGATAGCCGGGCTTTTTGTGAAACGATTGAGCCGGATGATCCTGCTTTCCACTGTTTTAGGGGTATTTTTCATTTTTTCGGGCATTGTTTTATCGGTGTTTCTCAATCTGCCAGCAGGGGCGACCATTATTCTTTTCTGCGGGATCTCTTATCTGATAGCGATCAATGTGAAACGCATTGTGGTGAGGCATAGAAAGAGATTAAAAAAATCTGACGGATAATCATTTTTTGTAATGAGGGCAGTGTCTATACAAAAAATGCGATAGAGTCATTAAGCATAACTGGACTTTGGCATTAAACCAATTGAGTATTATTTTTGAGGGTAGATTTTAAACTAAAAACAACTCACACAGTTTATTCCCTGCTGGTGTTCCCGGCAGAGAAATCCCTCAATCCCTTTTAATTCGACTTCTGATTCAGTCCGGAAGCCAGTTTTTTAATCTCATCCAAGGGAAGACCGGTGACCTGATGAATAAAATTCATATCTGCTTTTAACTTCAACATATTGACTGCTGTTTCCATTTTTCCTTCCATTTTTCCTTCCATTTTCCCTTCCATTTTTCCTTCCATTTTCCCTTCAATCTTGCCTTTTTCTTCTCCCATATGGATATATTTTTCTGCAATAGTCATGGCAATTTCCTCCCCTCGAAATGGTATTTGTTCAATGATTTTTACTAAGTTTTCTTTTTTATTTTCATCTTTCGTGTAAAAAAGATAGCGAATCACCGCTTCTAAAAACTTTAAGCCCTTTTCTTCTTCATAATAGATTTTTGCGATATTAAAATAGTCAGAAAGATGGGCTTCGAGTTTGCGGTCATCAAAAATGTTTTTCATCACCAGAAGAGCCGTTTTGAGAAACAGGTTGTCAAAAACCTGATTTCTGATCTCTTCATCAGTGTATCGGGATAAATCAGAAAGAATGTAATCAAAATCAGGGATAAAGCTTTTGAAATCGGAATCAGGGTCGTTAAAGAAACTGGACAGAGGTTTCTTTTCCCATTTTTGCTTACCGTGATAGATGATGATGGGGATGACAGGCTGGATGGGGCGGTTTTGCTTAATGTCGTATTCCCAGAGCTTGATCATATATTTGAGAAGCTGGATATGCGGATATTTTGCAAAATAGCTTTTATGCTCAAAAAGAAATGAGATTTTGATTTCTCTGGAAGCTTTGTATTTGCAGTGATAAACAATATCTGAAAAGTAT
>MIAO01000093.1:0-7432 GCA_001829155.1 Spirochaetes bacterium GWB1_36_13
TTTTAATTCACTATATTTTTCAATCATAAAGTAAATATTTGCAAATGCAAAAATATCATAATTGTTTTCAATTTCAGTAATATTTTCCCATATTTTATTAAATTCTACTATATCCAAAAAAAATCCTAAAATCTAATATTACAAGTAGTAAAATTAACTGTTTTTATATCATGATCTTTGTTTTTAAATAAAAGCATTTTATCTATTTCTTCGGAAGATTTTTCAGAAATATATTCTTCTTTATCGAGAATATCTAAAAGAGATTTTTCTTTTTTGTTTTCCATGTTTTTTACTCCGTGTGATAATCTCTTAATAAAATATACTGAAATAATTTTAAATTGCAAAAAAACAAACCCTTTCTGTTATCGGTGAGCACAGCGAAGAGAAATCTTTATTAAGATCAATACTTTAAAATTTCTCACTCTGTTCAAAATGACAGGAAAATTTAATTTTTAGAACTCCTCTATAGATTTCGAAATCATTTTTAATAAATCTTATACCCTTTCACCGCACTCAACAATCCCTTTCTTTCAACCGTTTCAGGAGCGGAAGAAACATGTCCGACGATCTTGAAATTTTTAAATTTTAAATTCAATTCCAAAAATACCTCGTTTTCATCTTTTTTCCGGATCACAACAGAGCCTTCTGCCTCTTCTGTTTCAATCTGTCCTCCCTGCCCCCCTTTTGCATACCAAACTTTGAGAGATTGCCCAACAGGAATTGTTTGGTTTACTTCCAGATCTTTTGGCAAAGTGATATTCAAATTTTCGTAAATATACTCTGTCCTTCCAATAATAGAGCTTTGGAAATAGCTTTCGATTTCATAAGAAACCGCAGTTTCTTTTAAACTTGCCCCGAAAAGCTCAAAGTCAGGATTTTGAATAAAACTGGTTCCTTTATGATAGTGTTTGCCTCCTGCACAACCTGAAAACAAAATCAAATTGCAGACAAATAAAATTATTTTTTTCAACCAATTCATCTTCAACACACTCCTTATCATTCAACATTATTTTCAGTTATAAAAACAATAATAGACTCACCGCCATAACCGCCATTCCTGAAATCAGCCCGTATATGGAAAGATGATGCTCCCCATATTCTCTGGCAGCCGGAAGAAGCTCGTCCAGAGAAATAAAAACCATAATTCCGGCGATTGATGCAAATAAGATTCCAAAAATAATATCGTTAAAGAAAAAATAAAGCAGGATATATCCGATAAAAGCCCCGACCGGCTCGGCCAATCCTGACATAAAAGAATAAAGAAAAGCTTTCTTTCGGTTTCCTGTGGCAAAAAAAATAGGCACCGAAACGGCAATTCCTTCAGGAATATTGTGAATCGCGATTGCAAAAGCGATTGGAATCCCAAGCTGCGGATCTTTTAAAGCTGCCGTAAAAGTAGCAAGCCCCTCTGGAAAATTGTGAATTCCGATTGCCAGGGCAGACATTAATCCCATTCTCATCAATTTTCCCGAGCTTTTTTGGGGCGCTCTCAGTTCTTCTACCTTGTGAATCTCATGGGGGTTTTCAAAAGAGGGCACGAGTTTATCAATGAAAGCGATTAAGAGGATTCCTCCAAAAAAAGCAAGGATCGTGACCCAGCTTCCCTTTGCTTCTCCCAATGAGACAATAAGAGATTTTTTTGCCTTAAAGAGAATTTCCACAAAAGAGACATAAATCATCACACCAGCAGAAAAACCGAGGGCAACCGAAAGAAATTGAGTATTGGTTCTTTTTGTAAAAAAACCCAAAAGACTTCCAATTCCTGTGGAAAGCCCGGCTAAAAGAGTAAGAGAGAAAGCAAAAATAAAATCACTGAACCCCACTGTCATTTTAGTCCTCTTTCTTAAAAATGAGTTTAATCACCTCTTCCATATTGCTGACAAAGTAAAACTGAATATCTTTCTTGATATTATCAGGGATGGATTTCATATCTCTTTCATTTTCTTTGGGTAAGAGGATTGTTTTAATTTTTCCTCTGTGAGCTGCAATCACTTTTTCTTTTATTCCTCCCACTGGAAGAACCGAACCGGTCAGGGTCAGCTCCCCTGTCATCGCGAGACTTTCTTTGATTTTCAAGCCTGTAATCAAGGAAAAAAGCGAACTCGCCATTGTAATGCCTGCCGAAGGCCCGTCTTTTGGAACCGCTCCTTCAGGAACATGGAGGTGAATCATAAAATTATCGAAAAAATCATCATTGACATCATATTTTTTCCAGGGGAGACTTCTCATATAACTATAGGCAATATTCGCGGATTCCTGCATCACTTCGCCCAGCTTTCCGGTCAGCTTCAGCCCTCCGGATTTTGATTTCACCGCAATGGACTCAATAAAAAGAGTATCCCCTCCCATTGAGGTCCAGGCAAGACCAATAGCAACACCCGGTTTTTTGATTCTCTTTTTTTCATCATCCGTAAAAATTTCAGGCCCCAGAATATCTTTTAAATGATTGACCGTGATTTTTTTGGGGTAAGACTGGTTCAAGGCTTTTTTATAGGCAATTTTACGGGAAAGTCTTTCAATCTGCCTTTCAAAATTTCTGACTCCGGCTTCCCGGCTGTATTTTTCCGCAATATGAAAATACGCTTCTTTAGTGATAATAAAATCTTTTTTTGAGAGACCGTGTCTTTCCTGCTGTTTGTCAATAATAAACCGTTTCCCGATTTCATACTTTTCCTGCGCAATATACCCCGAGAGGCGGATAATTTCCATTCTGTCCATCAACGGCGCAGGGATAGTGTCTAAAGTATTGGCAGTTGTGATAAATAAAATATTTGAAAGATCAAAAGGAAGATCCAGATAATGATCCCTGAAATTGATATTCTGCTCAGGGTCTAAAACTTCTAAAAGGGCCGAGGCAGGGTCTCCCTGATAACTGACTCCGATCTTATCAATTTCATCAATCATAAAAACAGGGTTTTTTACTTTAGTCACTTTCAGCCCCTGAATAATTTTTCCACTCATTGCCCCGATATAGGTTCTTCTATGCCCTTTAATTTCAGCTTCATCCCTCATTCCGCCCACAGAAAACCTGAAAAAAGGTCGGTTTAAAGTGTCTGCAATTGCTTTTCCCAAAGAGGTTTTACCTACTCCCGGAGGCCCAGAAAAACAAATAATCGAGCCTTTTGCCTGTGGATTCAGTTTTCTGACCGCCAAAAATTCAAGAATTCTTTCTTTCACATCTTTGAGTCCATAGTGCCTTGAATCCAGAATTTTTTTCGCTCTTTCAAGATTATGCACTTCTTCCGCAAAAGTATTCCACGGCAGGGAAAGGATTGTATTTAAATAAGTAAAAGCAACATTATATTCAGGCATCTGAGGCTCTAAAGCGCTTATTTTATCAAGCTCAGTTTCAATCGCCTCTTTGACTTCTGTTTCTTCAATTTTCAGATTTTTATATTTTTCCTGAAACTTCTCAATATCACGGCTTTTTTGATCTGTTTCCATGCCCAGTTCTTTTTTAATCGCCTTCATCTGCTCTCTCAAAAAGAATTCTCTCTGCTGTTTTTCAATCTTGCGGTTGATTTTGTTGAGAATCCTTTCTTGAACTTTCATCATATTAATCTGCTCTTCCAGAAGAATAGCCACTTTTTCAAGCCTTTTTCTGACATTGAAAATCTCAAGAATCTCCTGCTGTCTTGATTTTTCCACATCACCTAAAACAGATGCCACAAAATCGGCGATCCGTGCTGCATTCTCAGCATTATGAATGCTTAATTTGACCTGTTCCATAAAAAGAGGGTTGTTTTTTCCAAGATATTCCAGTTGTCCTGTTATGGTTTTAATTAAAACCTTTGTTTCCAGATCACTTGTTTCCACTTTTTCTTCCACATAACTGACCACAGCTTTCAAAGGAGCCTGATCCTCCAAAAACTGGGAGACTTCAAAACGGGAAAGACAGTTGACCAGAAGATTTAAATTGCCGTCCGGCAGATTAATTCTTTTTAATATTTTTGCGATCGTTCCAATCCGGTAAAGATCATCTGCTCTGACTTCGTGAGTAAAATCAGGATCGTTCCCTTTTACTAAAAGAAGACCGATAAAATTGTTTACCCGCAGTTCATGATCCAGTCCGGGGTAGTTATTTTCAGTTTTTACTACAATCGGCACCATAATTCCTGGGAAGATAGGATTTTTAAAAACAGGAACAATGGTCAATATTGATGGCAAAGAAGTATCTAAGGAAATTAAATTACTTTTTAGTTCCGGCTGCTCCATACAAAATTCCTTATTTTTTTTTATTTATTCTATTTATTAAAATTATTCAATAATGAGTTAAAAAAAAAATGGATTTTTATTGAAAAATAAAGATAAAATGAATATCTTTAAATTTATAATTTATCTTATTTATAAAATAAAATTTAAAATTCTACTTTCATTCATTTTCTTCCTTTCTATTTAAAAATTAATATGATCATGCTAAATTGTTTTATTAACTTGAAGCGCTGGTATCACAATACTGCTTTAATTATGATGCTTTAAAAAAACTTTTTAGTATAAAAAATAAATATCAGGTGAAAATGTCTATAGTAATGAATGAGATAAATAATTTAAAATCAGAATTTGAAACAGACTCTCAGGTTATTGAAAAATTTCAAAACTCATCCGATAGTCTTCTCATCAGTCAGATTTTATCGACTCTCAATTTAGATGATCTCCTCAATTTTTTTGCGGAAGCCCTGCGTCTTGATTACTCTTATCAGGGGTTTTACATTGCTTTAGAAGATGAGAAAAAACAAAACCTTATCATTCAAAAACTCCGACTGATAGACAAGCAAAGAGAACTGGAACCCATCCTTTTAAAAAGCAGGCTTCCTATTGAACAAAAAAACTTCATCTCTCAAATTTATAAAGAAAACCAAACCATCTTTGTGGACGCGGAAGATATAGAAAATTATTCAGAAGACACAAAAAAAACTTTTTCCCTCTGGAAACTAAAATACGGAGTCTATATTCCCTTTTCGCTTCAAAAAAACTCAGAAACCGAAATCATAGGATATGTTTTTTTGATGAGTTCCAAAAATGAATTTTTGAAAGAAGAATTGCAGAGAATAAAAGACTTGATTTATCTTTTTTACCATCAAATCAAAAACTCTCTTTCCTATCAAAGATTTCAAGAACAGGAACAGGAAATTAAAATCGCTTCGGAAAAAACAAAAAAAGTGCTGGAACTGGCTGAAAAGATAACGAATCTCTCTTCTTCCCATCAAATTTACAGCTTAATACTGGATGAGATTTTCCTTCTTTATCATTTTCAAATCGGTCTTATTTTTATTGAAAATCAAGAAAATCTGGATTACGCCAGCGGTTCCTGCATTCAAAAAGATTCAATTCAGGAGTTGTTTTCAAAACTTGATCTGTTTTTCAAAAATTCAAACGGATACAGAATTCATTTTATGGACGGCGCCACTCCGACTGCCTTTATCCGGGGGGTTCATTTTTACTTTCCCAGCATTCCCCAGATTGTCAATCTTCCCATGGCTCAAAAAGACAAAGACGGGATCGCTCTTTTAGACAACCCTCAAACCCTTCTGATTATTCCTATTTTGAAAAACAAAAAGCCAGTCGGCTGTATTCAGCTTTGGGGAATTGAAGAAACCGTTCGCCTTTCAGAAAACGACCTCAATATTTTAATCACACTTTCTTCTTTCATAGGCACTTCTATTTCAAATGCCTATACCTACAGTTTGGTCGATGAACAAAAAAGAAAACTTGAAGAGAAAAACAATATTATTCAAAAGAAAAATCATCAGTTTAAAGATGAGCTTCACCTTGCCAGCCAGATTCAAAGAAATCTGGTTCCATCCGTTGCGCCGGAAGTTCATGGAATTCAGGTAGCAATGTATTATAAACCGATGGAAAATATCGGGGGGGATTTTTACGATTTTATCCATTTCAAGGAAAGCAGTCTCTTTGGAATTTTCATTTCCGATGTATCAGGACATGGAGTGCCCGCTGCCCTCATCACCGGCATGATCAAAGCGCTGATTGAAACTTCGGATTTTATCAAATTTTTTCCCGCAAAACTCCTTTATTATATCAATGAAAAAATCACGGGGCAGACCGGCGGAAACTTTTTGACCGTCTTTTACGCCCTTTATAATTCAGAGACCAAAATATTAAAATATGCCAGAGGCGCGCACCCCTACCCTTTATTGGTGCGAAACGGAGAAATCAGTTTTCTGGAATCAAAAGGAAAAATGCTGGGTATTATTCCGGATACTGAGTTTGAAGAAAAAGAAATTCAACTTTTGTCAGGGGATAAACTCATTTTTTTTACAGATGGTCTGACTGAAACTGAAAATTCTGAAGGAATTGAATTTGACGAAATTCTTCCTCAAATTCTAAAAGATCATCCCGATAAAAATCCTGAAAAGCTATTGGAAACCATTTATCACAGCCTTTTATCCTTCAAAGAAGACTATTCTTTTGAGGACGATATCTGTCTGATTGTAATGGGAATTGATTAGATTTATTTTTTTGCTCCGTGAAGCATTAAAAACTCGGCTATTTTCTCTTTTTGGCTCGTTTCTTTGGAAAGATAGAGCATTTCCCTTTGGTTTTTGGCGGTCACCTCTGTCTTTGCCCAGTCTAAAACTGATTTTCCCTGTCTGTCTTTGGCATTGACATCCGCTTTTCTTTCTACCAGAAGTCTGACTATTTCTTGATATCCCCAATAAGCCGCAATGCTCAAAGGACTTTTTCCTTCACATCCGCTTCCGGCCGCATTCACATCCATTTTTTGATCCAGAAGAAATTCGACCACTTCCCTTTCATTTTCTTCCACTGCAAGAGCAAGCGCATTGCACCCCCTTTTATTTTCAGCATTCAAATCACTCCCCGACTGAATAAGAAAATCCAAAACAGGTAAAATCCCCTTCGTTTTTCCGTTATAAACTCCCCAGAGTAAAGGCGTGAGACCGTACCGATTCTTTCCTTCTAAAGAAGCGCCATATTTTACCAGCCATTTCACAATTTCAAGGCTGCCTGTCGTGACCGCCTCATGAAGAATGGAAGATCCCCGGTAAACAGCCCCGTTTACATCCGCCCCAGCCTGAATCAGGGATTTGACTCTTTCCATATTCTGGTTTAAAACCGCTTCATAAAGCTCATCATTTTTTGACGCACAGCCGGAGAATACAATCATAAGAAAAATAACCCATTTTAAAAAATTTTTTTTTAGACATTTAAAGCCTCTTTTAAAATAGAATCCAGTATTCATTTTCCATTTTTATTTTATCAGTAAATATAATGATAGACTCTGAATTTGAAAAAATTTACTTACAAAGAGACAGGAGACTTCAACTCTTTTTTTACGGCTATAGTTTTGATGGGTTAACAGTCAGGCTGTCGATTATTGAAAACTATACCTTGTTATCATTGATATTTGTAAGTTTATTAGAAAAGGTAGTTGTCTTTTCTTATGCAATCTTTC